>NZ_JBDPMJ010000029.1:0-103842 GCF_039880665.1 Nonomuraea sp. B5E05 | reverse complement strand
TCCGAAGTCGATCTGTCGCAAGACCAACTTCTACCAGGGGCTTTACGCTTCTCGATCATCGGGGGCGCCGGCGTCGGGGCGGCCCGAGGATCACACTCTGTCGCGGGGGCTTACGCGGAAGGGCTCAATGGGGACTAGATCGATGCGTTCCCGCCACACCGCATGACTTTGGATGCCTCTTATACTGACGGGATCGGTGACTTGCTTGCCCATAACTACTAAGGTGCTAGCTGGGAATGCTATGGGCGCTCAGCATGGATCACTGAAGAGGAAAATTTCAATGATAACACACCTTAGACTGCAAAACTTCAAGGCTTGGGCAGATAGCGGAATCGTGAAATTTGGCCCCATTACCGCCTTCTTTGGAAGCAATTCGTCTGGAAAGACGAGCTTTCTGCAGAGCATGCTGCTACTCAAACAGACAGCGGAATCAGCGGATAGAGGTCGCGTCTTCGACCTAGGCGGTCCAGCATCGCTGGTAAGTCTGGGAACATTTAATGACATTACCTTCCAGCATGATTCCGATCGTACAGTCGGCATCGAGATCGGATGGCACGAAGACGAACCTTTTCAGATTCGAAATACGGAGACAAAGAGACGGAATGCAATTGCCACTAGCAACGATCTCAGCCTGTCCGCTCTAGTCCGTGAAATACGAAGCTTCCCGGTTGTTCAACGAGTCGAGTATGGCCTTGGCGATCTGCGGTTCTGGTTGACGCGCAGCAGAAGTGGCAAGGACGAATACGCACTCGATTCTAATGACTACCCATTCAAACGCGTAACAGGGAGGCCATGGCCATTGCCCTCACCTGGTAAGTTCTATAGCTTTCCCGACCAAGTGCGCGCATACTATCAAAATGCCGCCTTCCTATCCGATCTGGAGCTTCAATTCGAAAAACTCTGCAGTCGAATCTACTATCTTGGCCCACTAAGGCAAGATCCCGCACGCCAGTACATTTGGTCAGGAGGTCGGCCTATTGATGTAGGCAGAAGAGGTGAACTTGCGGTTGAGGCATTGATCGCATCTCAAGCGGACAAGAAGTCCAATGCACGCGGGTTTGTTAATCGAAAAGATGGCCCACGCCGCACCAAGCTGATCACAGTGGAAGAACATGTCGCCTCCTGGCTTCAAGAACTCGGGTTGATTCATTCCTTTGCGGTGGAATCAGTTGACGACAGGGGAACCCTGTATCGTGTTCAAGTAAGACGCTCAACTGGAAGCACACCGGTTCTTCTCACAGATGTCGGCTTCGGCGTTAGCCAAGTACTTCCAGTGTTGGTTATTCTGGCCTATGCGCCCGAAGGGTCTACGATCCTTCTTGAGCAGCCTGAAATTCATCTGCATCCTGCAGTGCAAAGTGGATTGGCGGACGTTATCATCGAGGCCGCAAAAGTTCGAAGCATTCAAGTTGTTGTCGAGAGCCACTCCGAGCACTTTCTCATGCGCCTGCAACGCCGAATCGCCGAAAAAGACGTTGGCAGGGGAATCAGCCTCGAGCCAGAGGATTGCCTTCTTTATTTCTGCCAGACGGACGGCGCAGCATCTACGATCAGCCGGCTTGGTATCGATCCCTTTGGTAATATCACTAACTGGCCGGATGATTTCTTCGGAAATCAGTTCGAAGAAGCTGCTGCCATGAGTCGCGCAGCGCGTAGGCGAGCGATTGAAGAGCAAACCGCTTGAACCATCCATCACGTGTCGTTATCGACACTAACGTGCTGATCGTTGCCAACGGCAAGGCCGATCACGTGGGCTCCAGCTGCACGGAGTCAGCAATCGAGTTCTTAGAGCACATCGAGAATCATGGGGTTGTCGTTCTCGACAACTCTTGGCTGATCTTCGAAGAGTATGAGAAATATTGCTCATTCAAAGGGCAGCCCGGGGTAGGCGACCACTTTTTTCTTTACCTGCATCGCCGACAGGCCGTCTCTCGCCACGTCCAAAAGGTCGACATAACTCCTGACGGCAATGGATCCTACGAAGAGATCCCCGACAGCTTACAAGCATTTGATCCATCCGACCACAAATTTGTGGCCACGGTTATAGCAGATGAACGAAAGTCTGTTATCGCCAATTGTGCCGACTCGGACTGGCGGGAAGCTGCACAGATGCTCAAAAAGAATCAAATCGTAGTCATGGAGCTATGTGAAGACTGACGCATCCATGAAAGGTCTATCCCAACCTGAAGCCGCAGATCGCGGGCATGCTGCGCGGCAGAGCTTGATCGACAAGTAGAAGAGCCCCTGGTAGAAGGGTTGTCGACCAAGATCAACCGTTAGACCAGAGGCTCCGAGTTGCTGTTCTACCGCGCCGCGCTGCCGTTGTCACCTCAGGCCCTGTCCTATTTGTCCGGCGTCCTGCGCCGGCACCGCAAGACGATCGGCTCGCCGTGGCGCCGCCTCAACCCCGGCCAGCAGGCCCTGCTTGTGCTCGTCCACCTGCGCAAAGGCGAGACCCTGGCAGAGGTCGCCGCAGGCTTCGGCGTCGGCATCGCAACCGCCTGGCGCTACATCCGCGAGGCCGTCACCCTGCTCGCTCGCCGCTCACCCCGCCTGGAGCGGCTCCCTGCCCGGCTCCGTCCACGACCTCAGAGCCGCCCGAATCTGGGGCATCCTGCGCCGCCTCGCTCAACCGTCGTGCTCTGACCGGCTCTGCCACCCATGCACCTCACTCTGCGACGACAACCTGCTGCCATCGCATCCGGGTTCCGCAGATGTGCGCGAGGAAAAGCACATGGATCCGTGGTTTGAACTGCGGAAACGCCACTGATCGCACAGATACGGCGTGTCACTAGGGGCCAGCATCGTGGCTGGTCACGCGCCTGAGGCCAAGAGACCTCAACGATCTCCGCCAAGGGATCTGAGGCACTCACTTAGCGAGGTCCAGCAGTGGGGAGCGAGCAGCGACTCGACCGCTTTCACGGTGGGCGACCAGGCGCACGCCGACTTCGTTCGTCTCCTGCCCACTGCCTGACCAGGCATATCACCAGAACATAGCAGCATCGCCGCAGGTTGAAGCCTGTTTTTCGGAAGTCGTGTCACTAGGGCTTTTCGCGATTTTCACCAGCCCGTAGCCTCCTGACCTGCAGTTCAGCGTCTCGCTGCGTCCCGGATCAGCCGTTAGCTGCGGAACGCGGGTCGCAGAGTGACCGATCAGCCCCGCCACCGCGCACCCCTGAATCGGTGCCTCACCCGACCCGGTGAACCTTCGTGGTCACCCCACTAGTCAGGCTCTGACCGCCTGCCGGGCCCTGAGGGCGATCTCCAGCTCGAAACGGATGTCGGGGTCGGTGAGCTGGTCGCCGTAGAGCTCTTCGAGCTGCCGCAGCCGGTAGCGCACGGTCTGCGGGTGCACGTGCAGCCGGGCGGCCACCTCGCCGGCTCCCCTGCCGTGCCGCAGCCAGGCGAGCAGCGTCTCCGCCAGCCGGTCCTGCTGGGTGGGCCGCAGGTGGGCCAGGGGCGCCAGCCGCACCTCGGCCAGCGCGCTGACGAGCTCCTCGTCCTTGAAGACCACCAGCGTGGCCATGTGGTCGGCGCACCGCACCAGCCCGCCGGGCAGGACGCCGCGGCGCGACAGGCCGAGCGCCTGCCTGGCCCACCGCAACGACGTCGCGGCGGCGGTCAGGGGCACGGCGGGGCCGATGGCGGCCCGGCGCCCGCGCAGGGCCTGGTCGAGCATCCTGGCCTGGCCGGGGCCGTTGGGGTCGGGCGCCAGCAGGCACGGCTCCGGCCGGTCCATGGCGGTGAGCACGTCGGAGGGGAACGCGAGCGCGGGGCAGGGGCCGAGCCCGTCGTCGAGCGCCACGCAGGCCACCGTTCTCGGCAGCCGCCACCCTGCGGCCCTGGCGAGGTCGGCGATGGCCTCGGCGCTGGCGGGCGGCCGGCTGAGCAGGAGGTCGAGCAGGCGGGCGCGGCGGCGCTCGGTCTCGCCGGCGGCGTGCGCCCTGGCCTCGGCGAAGCCCTCGGCCGCCGCGTCGGCTAGCTGGTCGAGGTGGACGAAGATGGCCTCGCCCAGGTCGTACAGGTTCTGCGGGGACAACGCGCACGGGCCGGCGAGCTCGGTCAGCCGCCGCCAGCCCACTCTGGCGCCGAGTCGCATCGCCGCCTGCAGCGGCTCCAGGTTGCGGCCCTCGGCCGCCTCGCCCCTGCCGATCATGCGGAACGGCTCGGGGTCCCACGGGGCGTCCGGGTCCTCGACGCGGTCGAGGAAACCCTCGACGGCCTGCTCGACCGCGATCCTGATGACCTTGATGTAGAGCTCGTCCGACGGCCTCGCGTATTCGGGGATCCTGGTCTGGATCTCCTCGATCACCTCGTCGGAGACCCGCCCGATCCCCGGCCTGAGCGCTTTCGCGATGTCCGCGGTGGTACGGCTTTCGCTGCTGTCACTCTTGATGACCATCGTCCCTCCTGACACCCATTGTGACCCAGGCGACAAGAGTTGTGTAGCAAGAGCTTGTTTGTTATCACTTCTGGAGGAAGGCGGCGAACTCCTCCACGTCGATCAGGCCGTCGCCGTCCTTGTCGAGCTGTCGCACGCCTGCCTGCGCGGTCTCCAGCGTGACCGGCCGGCCGAGCACCTCCATCAGCCGTACGAGCTCGACCGCGGAGATCCTCCCGTCCTTGTCGGCGTCGATCAGGTCGAAGGTGGTCGCGTAGTCGCTCATGGGTCGCCCTTCTGCGGGATCCGCTGTCGCGTCAGACCTTAGTAGCGACTTGTCGTAGTGCGTCGATGAATGCCATGACTTGTGGTCTCGTGTCGCCTACTCGCCACGCGATGGCGAGTTCGCCTGGAGGCAGCCCCGTGACCGGCCGGTAGGCCAGCCCCGGCCTGCTGTAGAGCTCGGCGTTGCCCTCGGCCACGAGCACCACGCCGAGCCCGCTGGTCACAGACTCGAACACCTCCTCGGGCGTGTTGGCGGTGACCCCGACGACCGGCTCGTCGTCGCGCGCGTCGAGCCCGAGCCAGAAGTCGCGCAGCGGCCCCGACACCACGGGCAGCGCGATGAACGGCTCGTCGCGCAGGGCCGGGAACGGCACCTCCGCCAGCCCCGCGAGCCGATGATCGGCCGGCATGGCCACCCCACGCCTTTCCGTGGCCACCACGTACGTCCGCACCCCCGGCGGCACCGGCAGCCAGATGAACGCCACGTCGGAGCTCCCGTCGGCCAGGCCGCCGCTGGGGTCGTCCCATCCGACCAGCCGCAACGAAACCTCCCAGCCCGGCAGCCGCTCACGGAAGCGGCGCAGGGCCGCCTGCTGCAGCCCTCTGCCCACGGCCGTCTGCATGCCGATCACCAGTGTCCCCGCCGGCGCCGCGGCGCGCGCCTCCTCCACGCCCGCGGCCCACCGCCCGAGCAGGTCGCGGGCGACCGGCAGCAGCGCCTCGCCCTGCCTGGTCAGCGCCATCCCGCTGGGCACCCGCTCGAACAGCCCGAACCCGAGCTGCCGCTCCAGCACCCTGAGCTGCTTGGACAGGGCGGGCTGGGAGACGAACAGCCGCTCGGCGGCCCGCGTCACGTTGAGCTCCTCGGCCACCGCCACGAAGTAACGCAGCTCCCGCAGATGCACGTCCATAGCCACTGGTTATAGCAAAGGGTCTTGGACGTACGTCCCGCCCGCCCGGCAGGCTCGCTGTCATGAAGACACGCACTCTTGGAAACCTGCGGGTCCCCGCCATCGGCTTCGGCGCCATGGTGCTCTCCCCCGGCGTGTACGGCGACATCGACGACGACCGTGCCGAGACGGCGCTCAGGACGGCGCTGGACGCGGGCGGCACCCACGTGGACACCAGCGACGCCTACGGCGCGAACGGACACAACGAGCGGCTCGTGGGCCGCGCGATCAAGGGACGCCGCGACGAGGTGGTGGTCGCGACCAAGTTCGGCCTGGCGGTCCCGGAGGGCGAGCCCAGCAGGTCGCACCCGGTCGGCTACGCCTTCAACGAGCTCCGGGTGAACGCCGATCCCCGCCTGGTGCGCCGCTACGCCGAGCGCAGCCTGCGCAACCTCGGCACGGACGTGATCGACCTCTACTACGCGCACTACCCCGACCCCGGCGTGCCGATCGAGGAGACCGTCGGCGCGATGGCCGGCCTGGTGCGCGGCGGGTTGATCAGGCATGTCGGCCTGTCCAACGTGACGGCCGCCCAGCTGCGCGCGGCGCACGCCGTCCACCCGGTCTCGGCCGTGCAGAACGAGTGGTCGATGTGGCGGCACGTGGACCAGGACCTCCTGGCCACCGCACGTGAGCTGGGCGTGGGCATCGTGGCGTGGAGCCCTCTCGGCAGCGGCTTCCTGACGGGCACGGTCCATTCGCTCGGCGAGGGCGACTTCCGCCACAACGCCCCGCGCTTCGACGCGGGCAACCTGGAGAGCAACAACGACCGCTACGCCCCGATCAGGGCCGTGGCCGCGCAACTCGGCATCACCCCCGCCCAGCTGGCCCTGGCCTGGCTGCTGCACCAGGACGAGCACGTGGTGACCATCCCGGGCAGCCGCACTCCCTCCCACATCGAGGAGAACCTGGCGGCGGCCGACCTCACCCTGCACCCGGACACGCTCGACGCGATCGGCAAGGCGCTGGCCGCGTTCGAGGTGTCCGGCGGGACCCTCCTCTAGTCAGAGGAGCTCGGGCCTGCCGCGCACGCCGGCCGCCACCCAGACCGTGGCCAGGCAGGCGTACACGCTGAGCAGCGCCACGCCCGCCACGGCGAAGAACGCCGACACGACGACGGCCACGGCGAGCAGGACCGCCCAGGCGTAGAGAATCATGCGCCGGCGCTCCGAGCCGGTGTGCGCGGCCTCCTGAGCGGGGGTGACCATGGCCATGGCCCCGACACCCGCCGTGCCGAGCGGCTCGCTGCCGAACACGATCCCGAGCCCGAGCGCCACCGCGCCCACGGCCACCAGGCCGCAGCAGAGCACCGCCATGCGGGACTCGACGGCCTCGAAGAGCAGCTGGGTGGTCCTGCCACGGGCCAGCCGCAGCGTCGTGACCGCCTCGGCGACCCAGGCCGCCCAGTGCAGCAGCGCCACGATGACGAAGACCAGGATGACCGGCGGGATCGTGGGCAGGAGGAACACCAGCCACCACCTGCCACGGTACCTGCCGCGCACCCCCGACAACCACCGGTACAGGGGGTTGCGCTGTTTGAGCGCCGTCACCAGCAGGTCCCGGGCCTGGCCGTAGCCGGGATCCAGGCGGAGCACCTCGCGGAAGGCCTCCGCGGCCTGCCGGGGCTCGCCGAAGGCCAGCTCCGCGCGGCCGTAGGCGAGGTGCGCGATGGCGCTCTCCGGATCCAGCCGTACGGCGTGCGCGGCGGCGGCCCTGGCCTGCTGCGCGTCCCCGAGCACCGTGCAGGCCACCGCCAGCAGGCTCACCAGGTCGCAGTCCTCCGGGTCGATGGCCAGCCCGCGCCGCGCCGCCTCGGCCGCCTCACGCCGCTGGCCGGCCAGCAGGTGAGTACGGGCGAGCTGGTTCCAGATCGGCGGATGCTCGGGATTGAGCCGCAGCGCGGTGGTGGCGGCGGCCAGCGCGGCGGCGGGGCGGCGGGCCCTGTGGTGCACCTGCGCGGCCGCGTAGTGGGTGAACCAGTGGTCGGGCGCGAGGCGTACCGCCTCGTCGGACTCCTCGACGGCCTCGGCCGCGTTGCCCTGCAGCACCAGGGCGAGGGCCAGGAAGGCGTGCGCGGTGGCGTACTGCGGCTGCTGGGCGAGCACCCCTCGCAGCTCGCGCTCGGCGTCGGCGGGCCTGCGCAGCCGCAGCAGGGTCCGCGCCCGCTCCAGGGGGTCGCCCGTGGTCGTCACCGCTTGCCTTTGACCCAGGGCAGCAGCTCGTCCCACGCGCCCGAGTCGTTCGCGTGCATCACGTAGTTGCGCGCCGTGGCCATCCACTCGTGCACCGCCGTGGGGCGGATGGTCTGCGCGGCCGCCAGCAGGTCGGGCGTCGTCAGCGGGATGGGACGGCCGGCGCTGATCGACTGCTGGAGCTTGGCCTCCACCGCCCGGTCCACCAGGCCCTTGAGGTCGGCGCCGACGAAGTGGTCGGTGACCCGGGCGACGGCGTCGTAGTCCATCTCGGCCAGGGGCTTGTCACGGCACAGGATGCGCAGGATGGCCGCGCGGGCCGCGGCGTCCGGCGGCGGGACGAGCACGGGCTGGTCGAAGCGGCCGGGTCGGCGGAAGGCCGGGTCCACGTACCAGGGGGCGTTGGTGGCCGCCAGCACGAGGACGCCCTCGTTGGCGTGCTCGTCCACGCCGTCGAGCTCGGCCAGGAACTGGTTGACCAGCTGCCGCGTGTGCGCCTGGCGCATGTCGGAGCGGCGGGCGGCCAGCGCGTCGACCTCGTCGAAGAAGAGCACGCACGGCCGGTTGCGCCGGGCCAGGTCGAACGTGGCCCGCAGGTTGCGCTCGCTGGAACCGATGTACATGTCCAGGATGTCGGCCAGGCCGACGTTGACGAACTTCGCGCCGAGCTCCCCGGCGGCGGCCCTGGCGAGGTGGGTCTTGCCCGCGCCGGGAGGGCCGTAGAGCAGCACGCCGCCACCCGCGCGCTTGCCGAACGCGGCGAACAACTCCGGCTGCTGGAGCGGGAGCAGCAGCTTGACGCGCAGCGCCTCCTTGACCGCCTCCATGCCCGCCACGTCGGCGAAACTCACCTGGGAGTGCTCGACCTCGGCGGTGGCCCGGTCCGCGGGCCCCGGGGAGGGCGCGTGGTAGGCGGGGGCAGGCGCGGCGTGGGGTCCGGCGTGAGGGCCGGCGTGGGGCGCCGCCTGCGGCGGCGGGGGTGGGGGTGGGGGCGCCAGGCGGGCGGCGAGGTCGGCGTCGCCCACGGACGGGTCGCGGGAGACCGCCTCCTGGTAGCGGCGGGCCGCCTGCGCGGGGTCGCCCTCTCCCAGCAGCGCCCTGGCCGCCAGCACCCCGAGTACGGGCGGGTGGCCGGGCGTGTCGAGCAGCGGTTCCAGCGCCGCCAGAGCGGCCCCGTGGGCGCTCTGCCTGATGAACGCCTCCGCCAGCCCGGCCGTGAGCTCGGCGTCCCTCGGGGCGAGCGCGAGCGCCCCGCGGAACTCGGCCTCGGCGTCGGCGAGGTAGCCGCCGGCGAGAAGCTGACCGGCGAGGTGCCGGCGCAGCGGAAGGTTGTCCGGGGATAGACGCGCCGCCTCGCGGAGCGCCTGAAGGCCGGCGTCGTCCGACACGTGCCGTTCCCTTCTGTCGGGGTTTGGGTGGTTCGAGGTTCGTAACATACCGAAACCCGCCCCTGGACATCCGGAATGTCCACCCATGACAGAAAGCCGGGCACCGCCTGCGGGAGGCGATGCCCGGCTTACCGGTCGGATGATCAGGCGGCGTGCAGGTAGATCTGGCCGAAGACCTCGGACAGGTTCTTCAGGTCCGTGGCCATGTCCACCTCGGGGTTGGCCGGGTCGTAGACGGTGGCCAGGCGGGCGCGGACCGTGCCCAGCTTCTTGAGCTGGTCCCAGGTGGTGTTGGCGGCCCACTTCTCGCCGTACACGCGGTTGACCTGGCCCTGGTCGTTCTGCCAGCGGGTCCACAGGGTGACCGTCTCGGCGGCGTCGTCCTGCAGGGGGGCGGCGATGCGGTCGGTGATGGCCTGGGTGGCCTGCTCCTCGTTCAGCTGGGCGCTGCCGGCGGCGGCGAAGGAGGCGTCCTCGGCGGCGATCTGGCCGTAGGCGTCCCAGGCGCGGGCCCTGACCTGGATCCACTGGTTACGCTGGGCCTCGGCGGCGTCGATCTTCCAGGTGGCGTACTCCGTGGCCAGGTGGCCGCTGTCCAGGGCGAGCTGGTCGATGAGGCCCTTGGCGAGCCAGCCGCCGATGCGCTCCGGGTCGAGCAGCGGATACTTCTTGCTCATCTCGGCCTTGCAGGCGTCGTTCGAGCCGCAGCCGAAGAGCGGCACCACCGTGTGCGCGGCCAGCTTCTTGCCCGGGAGCAGCCCGCGCAGCGTGGTCGTGGCCTCGCTGACGAACGCGTCCAGCTCGTCGGCACTGCCGAACGCCTGGTTGTCGACGCCGAGCTTCGAGGTGAACCTGACACCCACGACCCCCGGCTGGGCGGCGGCCAGCGCGGCGACCTTCTTGGCGGCCTCGGCGAGCTTGCCCGCCTTGTAGTCGTCGGCGAGCTCGGTGTCGATCCAGATCCGCATGTTCGTCCGGGAGACGGTCTGCGCGGCCTGGCCCGCTGCGGTCTGCTTGGCGGCGGCCTTCTGCTCGGGGGTGATGCCGCTGCCGTCGACGTAGCACTGCTCGCCGTTCTGGCACTCGGGCGTGCCGCCGTCCTCGGCGCCCGGGACGTCCGGCGAGCCGGCGTCGTGCGCCTCGCCGTCACCCTCCGAGTCCGTCGCGCACTCGTTGCCCGGCTGGGTGCAGTCGATCGTGATCGGGTCCATCGGGCCGGCCTCGACCATGTGCTCGCCGTCGTTGTCGAGCCAGAACTTCGCGATGTCGGCGGCCTCTTCCGGGGTGGCCATCCAGCGGCAGACGACGTACGCCGGGGTGTCCTCGGAGAGGAGGTCGTTGCAGCTCCTCGGGTCGTCCTCCGACCACGCGGGAACGCCGATGCCCAAAAGTGAGAGGGCCAGTCCGATGACGAAGAGCTGCCGCAGTCGCATGGCACCTTACTTCCAGGGGGTGATCGTGGGCATTCGCACAATATCCGGACGATCAACAACGTTCAATGAAATCTATGCCTTTACTTCACGGCTATTCCGACGCGAAGTAGGCGTTTGCGTCATGTTCACCGGGGTCCCTCCTCCACCTCGGCCCACGTCCATCCGCTTCGGGTGGCCCGGACCACCCTCGTACGCCCGGCCGTCACCCTGACCCACGCGGGCCGCTCGGACAACTCGCGATCCTCCTGGGCCAGCGGCACGGGATCGGTGTCCGCCCCGAACACCGCCGGCCGCCCCTTCACGGTCACCGGCAGCACCCCGGCGCCGCTCCCGAAACGTACGACCGGCCGATCCGCCGCCTCCTGCCCGCCCCTCCCTGCGCCGACCGGCCCAGGCGCGACAGCCGGCGGCGCGGCGGAGCGGGCCGGCTCCTCGGAGGGGCGCGTCCGAGGCGCGGAAGGGCGGGCGGGCGCTCCGGACGGGCTGGCCGGGAGCGCGGAGAGGCGGGCCGGCGCTCGGGAAGGGCGTGTCAGGGGCGCGGAGCGGCGGCGGAGACGGGTGGGGGCCAGGAGGGCGTACGACAGCGCGCAGACCACCAGTGCCGCCCACGGCAGCGACCCCGTGTAAGCGGCCAGCAGGTCCGTACGGGCCGCCGCAGGGCCGCCGGCCACCACCTCGCGCACCTTCGGCCCCGGATCCACCGACCTGATCGAGGCGACCAGTTCCCCTGCGGCGGCGGACAGGGGGTCGAGGGCATGGTGGACGGACAGGCGGACCGCGCCGTGCTCGTGGGAGAGCCCGGCCACGGAGACCCCCGTGACGTGCGGCAGCCGTTCGAGCCGGCCGGCGAGGGACCGTACGTCGGAGGCGGTCACCCGGGTGACGGCGCTGATCGGCGTGTGGCCCTGCCCGAGCGGCCCGGGTTTGCGGGGCCTGCCCGCGAAGGAGCGCTCGACGAGGACGTGCACGTCGAGCGCCCCGAGCGGGTTCCCGGGGAAGCCCTGCTCGACGATCTCGGCGACCCTGCGGCTCTCCGCGCCGGCGGGCAGCGCACGACGGTCCACGCCGCCGAGCTGGGCCTGCGCGTACGGCACCGTCAGCGCCGCCAGCACGGCGCCCGTCGCGACCAGGTGCGGCAGGACCGGGCGTGGCCGCCACCAGAGTCCGGGGACGATCCGCAGCCCGGCAACGCCCCGGCCGAGCACCCCGAGCAGGGCGGCGGGCACGACCAGCGCGACGCCGGTGGCGAGGAGCGCCACGGCCGCCGCCACGGGCCCGAACGCGTTCAGGGACGCCCGCGGGAACAGCAGCAGCCCGAGCAGGGACACGGCCACCGCCGTCCCGGACAGGGCCACGGCCCGTCCGGCCGCGCCAAGAGCCCGTTCGCAGGACGCATCGTCGCCGAGCGCGTCCGTGAACGCCTTGACCATGAACACGGCGTACCCGGCGGCCAGGGCGAACCCGAGCACGGCGGCGGCGTACAGCGAGCTGATGGAGATCTCGACCACCTCGGTGAGCAGCCGCAGCAACATCACCGTGCCCCCGACGGCGAGCAGCCCGGCGAGCACCGGCACCGCGGCGGCCACCAGGCTCCCTGACACCAGGACGAGCAGCGCGAGCAGCACCGGCGCGGCGACGGCCGCGGCGCGGGCCAGGTCGGCGGCGGCCTGCGCATTGCGCTCCGCCAGCAGCGGCACCGGCCCGCCGACCCCGACGTGCAGGTTCTCGACGCTCCTCAGCCGGTCCGCGATCGCCGCGTAGCGTTCCAGCGCGGCGCCGTCCCGGAGGGTGACCAGCGCGTACGTCGCGTGCCCGTCGCCGGACACCATCGCCTTCGACCCGGTCGTCCAGTACGTGGCCAGCCCGCTCACGTGCGCCGCCGGCAGCCGCCGCAGCGAGTCGTGCACCGCCTTCTTGTACCGGGGATCGCGCACCTTGACCGACGGGTGCCGGTAGAGGACCACCACGTCGGGGGCGGCGTACCACTCCTCGCTCCAGCGGGCGGCGGTCGCCGAGCCGGACCGCGGGTCCCCGGCGCCGCCCGTCATCCGCCCGAACAGCTCCAGCCCCGGCGGCGCGGCGAGGACCGCCCCCACCAGGCCCAGCAGTAGCAGCACACGGGCGATCCGCGTGTACCGCATGGCCCGATCCCCTCGCCGACTGCAGGGACCTAGCAAATTACGGGACGGGCGGGCTCGATTCTTGCCCGCCGCCGGCACATTCCGGGGGCCGCTCTTGTCACCGGCGTGACAAGAAATATTCGCGCGACAACAGCGCGACACCCCTGGAGAATGGTGGGGTTTGACCTTCACAGGGGGCCGCGGGTGCACAGTTTCATGAGCGATCTCGGGCTGCTCCGCGACCGCAGGTTCGCGCTGCTGCTCGCGGCGCGGACGATCTCCGTGCTGGGCAGCGCGTTCGCGCCGGTGGCCCTGGCGTTCGGCGTGCTCAACCTGCCCGGCGCCACCGCCTCGACGTTGTCGGTCGTGCTCACCGCCGAAGCGCTGCCGATGGTCGTGTTCACCCTGGTGGGCGGCGTCATCGCGGACCGGCTGCCGCGCAATCGGGTGCTGATGGCCGCCGAGTTCCTGATGGCCGCGGGTTTCTTCGCGCTGGCGGTGATGATGCTCACCGGCTGGACCCCGCTGCCCGCGCTGAGCGTGGCGGCGGCGCTGAGCGGCGTGGCCACGGCCGTCGCGTTCCCCGCGCTGACCGGCATCATCCCCGAGGTCGTGCCTGAGGACCGTCTGCAGACCGGCAACGCGCTGCTCGGCCTCGGCATGAACGTCTCCCGCGTGGCAGGTGCGGTGCTGGGCGGCGGCGCCGTGGTGTTGTTCGGCGGCGGCTGGGCGCTGGCGGTGAGCGGCGCGATGTTCGCGGTGGCCGGCGTGCTGGTCGCGCTGCTGCGCATGAAGCCGGGCGAGCGCCCGAGGGGCGAGCGGCACTCGGTGCTGGCCGACCTGCGTGACGGGTGGCGGGAGTTCAGCTCGCGGCAGTGGATCTGGGTGGTGGTCGCGCAGTTCTCCCTCATGATCATGGCCATCCAGGCCTCGCACGGGGTGCTCGGCCCGCTGCTGGCCAAGGAGAGCCTGGGCGGCCCCGCAGCATGGTCGGCGTTCCTGGCGGGCGAGGCCGTGGGGACGATCGCCGGGGTGCTGGTGTCGCTGCGGCTGCGGCCGAAGCGGCCGATCCTGGTGGCCGTGCTGCTCTGCCTGCCGACCGCGCTGCCGACCGCGCTGCTCGGGCTCGACGCCCCGCTCTGGGGCATCGTGGCCGGGGCGTTCGTACTCGGCGTGTGTTTCGACGTGTTCGGCGTGTTGTGGATGACCACGATGCAGCGCGAGATCCCCACCGAGTCGCTGTCGCGGGTCAGCTCGTACGACATGCTCGGGTCCCTGATGTTCGGCCCGCTCGGCCTGCTGCTGGCGGGGCCGGCGGCGAGCCTGTTCGGCATCGAGGCGGCGTTGCTGGGGTGCGCGGTCATCGTCGTGCTGTCGACGCTGGCGGCGCTGCTCTCCCCAGGGGTGCGCAACCTGCGCGCCCCGGAGCCGAAGGCGCCGCTGGAGCCGGCCTCAACCTGACCTGCGAGAGGCCCGGAAATAGGCATTGGCCCGCGGCTGGAACATCAGGGCCAGCGCGCCGATCACGGCCCCCAGGTGCAGGATCCTCGCGGCGGCCCCTACCACGCCCATCAGGTCCATCCCGGCCACGGCCTGGCTGATCGAGCCGCCCGCGAGCAGCCATTCGACCGGTTCGATCAGCAGCGAGATCGTGCCGAACACGCCCAGCGTCCCTGCCAGCGCCCAGCGCGCCCAGGTGGCCCCCGCCCGCAGCCGCAGGGCCAGATAGGTCGCCCCGGCGAACACGGCCACCCGGAACCCGAGGCCGGGCAGCAGCTCGGCGAGCGTGGCCGAGCCCTCGCCGAGGATCCCGGAGACGATCAGGACGGCTTCGAAGGCGCCCAGCGCCACCGCCGCAAGCCAGAGCGTGGCGGCCGTCTGCACGACGGGAGGAGGCTGGACGGGCGGGGTGGTGGACTGCCGGGTGACGGTGCTCATCGCGGGACTCCTGGAAAGACGTGGTGACCTCTGAAGTCTCCACCGGGAGCACCGCCGCGATCATGCCCGCCGTCCCCCGAATGCCCAGTAGGGCAGGCCCTACCACCCCCGGGCCTACAGGACGTTGCCGCTGGTCCTCAGCCCCCGCGACGAGATCCGCCCGTGCAGCCCGAAGCGCGGCTCGGGCGCGTGGTCACCGTCGAGCACGCCTGCCACGTAGCCGGCCAGCGCGGGCCCGTGCTTGAACCCGTGCCCCGAGTCCCCGCCGAACAGCCACACCCCCGGCGACACCTCGTTGACGATCCACTCGGCGTCCGGCGTGAGCGCGTACTGGCACACCTGGCTGAACAGCACCGGCGCCTGCGCCAGCGAGGGGAACCTGCGCCGGAGGTACGCGCGTGCCCGCTCGACGGCGGCCGCGTCCACCTCCCGCGAGCCGTGCTCCGGCTCGTACGGCTCCCCCTCCGCGTCGGAGGTGGCCTTCATCCCCACCCCGTCCACGTCGCCGTGCCCGTAGGCGGAGGCCCCGTGGTCCACCCAGGCGGGCGTCTCGGGCACGGACCACGCGGACGGCACCGCGAAGTGCAGCGTGTCCTGCTTCGTCACGGTCACCGGCACGTCGCCGAAGAGCGCGGGCAACCACGCGCCGCACGCCCACACCACCCGGTCGGCGTGCCGCACCTCGCCGTCGATCTCGACCGCGGCCCGGTACGGCGCCGCGTCGCCCGCTGTGCCGCCCGCTGTGCCGCCCGCCACGGGCACCGCCCGCGCCCTGACCAGCCGGACCCCGGACGCCACCGCCAGGGCGGCGGTCACCTGGGTCGCACGCCTGGCCCTGAGCACGCCCGCGTTCGGCTCCCAGAGCAGGAAGCGGAGGTCGTCGGCGCGCAGGTCGGGGAAGAAGCGGCCGCCGTCGGACGGGTCCAGCACCTCACACGGGATGTCCAGATTTTCTAGCACCTGAGCGCTCTTGTGCTCCCACCCGTCGGGCGTCCTCGCGAACCACACCATGCCGGACTCGTGGTACAGCTCCTCGCCGGCCCGTTCCTCCAGCCTGCGCCAGCCGTCCCTGGCCTGCCAGGCGAGCTGGGCGTACCAGGCGTCGTCACCGTGCGAGCAGCGCAGGAGCCGGGTCTCACCGGCGCTGGACTGCCGGACGTGCCCCGGCCTGTGCTGCTCGACGAGCGTCACCTGCCAGCCGGTTTCGGCCAGCCGCAACGCCAGTGATGACCCCCATATGCCCGCTCCGACCACGATGACCGATTTCATGACACCAGGTGACCGCAAAAGGCACGTGCCCGCAAGGCTCAGCCGACGATGATCCGGGCCACCACGCCGGCGCAGTTGCCCGCCACGCAGATCCGTACCGGGACCTCGAAGACGCCCGGAGCCGCGGGGACGCCGCCCACCTGGCCGTCGGGCCCGATGCTCACGCCCGCGGGCAGCCTGGCCTGGTCGGTCACCGTGAACGTCGGGAGCACGCCGGGCGGGCCGCCCTCGATGCCGATCTCGCCGTCGAGCGCGACCCCCACCCTGCCGGGGAAGGTCAGCTCGCGCGGCTCCCACGGCTCGTAGCCGAGCACCACGAGGGTCAGCTCCTGCTCCCGGCACGACCCTTCCGAGCAGATCCCGACGGGGGCGACGAAGGTGCCGGAGCGCTGCGGCGTGCCGTGCAGCAGGCCGCTCCCGTCGACCCGGACCCCGGCCGCGACGTGGCCGGGGCGGAACGTGACGCCCTCAGCGATGGGCAGCAGGCGCCGGCGCACCTCGATGCCCTGGGTGAAGTGGAAGGTGTCCTCGACCAGGCTCTCGCCGGCCTGGTCGTACGAGGTCCGGGTGGACACCGTGGCCACGGGGCCGGTGAGCGTCGGCGCCGCGGGAATCAGTGCGCACATGGTCAGACCGGCAATCAGAAGCAGCGATCTGTGCCGCATCGTCACCCCCAGGCTCTTCCCTCCGATACGTACCCGCGCGTGTTCATGGCCTCACTCCGTGAGGCGGGCTCGATCGCCCAATGCCGCCGCCCTCCCCCGCTCTGGTCGCTCCGCTCCCGACACTCCTCCACGCGACGGCGCTCCCTCGCATGTTCATGGCCTCACTCCGTAAGGCGGGCTCGATCGCCCCATGCCGCCGCGGCTGGATAATCGGTCGCATGGCCGCTGAATCCGCCCAGACCCTGGAGCGCGGGCTGCGCCTGCTGCGCCTGCTCGCCGACGGCAGGAACGGCCGCACGCCGACCGAGCTGAGCGCCGAGCTGTCGCTGAGCCGTCCGGTGGTCTACCGGCTGCTGACGACGCTGATGAAGGAGGGGTTCGTCCGCAGGGACGCCGACGGCCGGGTGCATCTGGGGTTCGGGGTGCTGGTGCTGGCGCAGGCCGTGCAGCCGCTGCTGCGGGCGGCGGCGATGCCGGCGCTGCGGCGGCTGGCCGAGGAGGTGGGCGCGACCGCGCACCTGACCGTGGCCGAGGGCGACGACGGGCTGGCCGTGGCGGTGGTGGAGCCGTCCTGGACCGACATGCACGTGGCCTACCGCGAGGGCTCGCGCCATCCGCTGGCGAAAGGCGCGGCGGGGCGGGCGATCCTGGGGCTTCGCGAGGGCGGCGACGACTATTTCGTCACGGAAGGGCAGTTGCAGGAGGGTGCGCGGGGTGTCGCCGCGCCCGTCACCGGGCTGCCCTGGCTTGAGGCGTCGGTGGGGGTGGTGACGTTCGGGCCGCTGGAGGTGTCCACGGGGCCGCGGGTGGTGGCGGCGGCGGCCGAGCTGGCCGAGGCCCTGGGTTGACATCTCCAGACCGATAGCGGACGGTAGTCGCGTATAGAGGACACTGCCGTCCGATTAACGGACACATTGGAGGGGCAGATGCCGTACTACCGGGTCGTGGGGGAAGTGCCGCGCAAGCGGCACGTGCAGTTCAGACGGCCGGACGGCGGTCTCTACGCGGAGGAGCTCATGGGCGAGGAGGGCTTCTCGTCCGACTCCTCGCTGCTCTACCACCGCCACCTGCCCACCGCCATCGTCAAGGCGGAGGCGGTCACGCCCACGGCCGAGGCCCGCCTCGAACCCAACCTGCCCCTCTCGCCCCGCCACTTCCGCACGCAGGAGCTGTCCAGCGCGGGCGACCTCGTCACTGGCCGCATGCTGCTGGCCGGCAACGGCGACGTCCGGTTGTCGTACGCCACCAGCGACCGGCCGAGCGAGCTCTACCGCAACTCCATGGGCGACGAGTGCGTCTACGTCCAGCGCGGCGCCGTGCGCTTCGAGTCCACGTACGGCGTGATCGAGGCAGGCGAGGGCGACTACGTCGTCATCCCGACCGGCACCATCCACCGCTGGGTGCCCGAGGGCCAGGTCAGCGTGCTGGCCATCGAGGCGGGCGGGCACATCAGGCCGCCCAAGCGCTACTTGTCGCAGCACGGACAGTTCCTGGAGCACGCGCCCTACTGCGAGCGCGACCTGCGCGCCCCTGCCGAGCCGCTCGTCGTGGAGGGCGAGGAGGTGCCGGTGCACGTGCGCACGCGCGGCGGGCTGACCCGGCTGGTCTACCGCAACCACCCCTTCGACGTGGTCGGCTGGGACGGCTGCCTCTATCCGTTCGCGTTCAACATCAACGACTTCGAGCCGATCGTGAAGAAGACGCACGCGCCGCCGCCGGTGCACCAGACGTTCGAGGGGCCGGGGTTCGTGGTGTGCTCGTTCTGCCCTCGGCCGCTCGACTACCACCCCGAGGCCATCCCGATCCCGTACAACCACCACAACGTCGACTCCGACGAGTTCATGTTCTACGCGGGCGGCGACTACTCCGCGCGCAAGGGGTCCGGCATCGACGTCGGCTCGATCTCCCTGCATCCCGCCGGGTTCACGCACGGGCCGCAGCCCGGAGCGGTCGAGGCGGTGATCGAGGCGGTCGGGCGCGGCGTCACGACGACGAGCGAGATGGCCGTGATGGTCGACACGTTCCGCCCGCTCGACCTCGGCCCGGCCGCGCTGTCCTGCGAGGATCCCGGATACGCCTGGACCTGGGCACGATGAGCATCTTCACGGCACTGATCGACGACGCGGGCCTGTTCCCGCCGACGTCGCTGCACATGGACGAGGCCCTGTCCCGCAACCGGCGCGACCTGGAGGCCGGCAGCCCGGTCCTCACGCACCGGTTCCTCTGCCCGGCCAGCCGGCTCGACCGGCTGCGCGGCATGGAGTTCAGGCCGCGGCGGATCGGCCTCATCCTCGACACCGACGAGCTGCCCGCCTTCGACGACCTGCCCGTGGACATCGTCGAGATCCGCGCGCCCGCCGACACCCCGGTCGCCGCGGTGGCGGCCCGGCTGTCCCTGCCGCAGGGGGTGCGGCTCTTCGTCGAGGTCCCGCCGCACAGGGTGACCTTCGAACCGCCCGCGGGGGTGGGGCTGAAGGTGCGCTGCGGCGGCCCGTCGCCTGAGGACTTCCCGCCGGTCGACCACCTCGCGGCGTTCATCAGGTCGTGCGTGGAGCACGGCATCCCGTTCAAGGCCACGGCCGGGCTGCACCACGCCGTACGCCACTTCGACCCCTCGCTCGGCGTCGACCGGCACGGCTTCCTCAACCTGCTGGTGGCGGTCTGCGAGGCCGTGGAGGGGCGCGACCCCGGGCCGGCGCTGCGCACCACCGACGTCGGCCATCTCGTACGCCTGGCGCGGTCCGTGACCGAGGACACCGCGAAGCGCGCCCGCGAGCTGCTGGTCAGCTACGGCTCGTGCAGCACGGGCACGCCCGTCGAGGACCTGCGCGCACTCGGACTCGTGGAGGTGAACGCATGAGCTGGGGGGTCGACAACCTGCCCTACGGGGTCTTCTCCTGCCCGGGACAGGCGCCCAGGGTCGGCGTACGGTACGGCGACAAAGTGCTCGACCTGGCGCCGGCGCTGCACGACGAGGTGTTCGCCGCTCCCACGCTCAACCCGTTCATGGCCAGGGGCCGCGCCGCCTGGCACGACACCAGGACCCTGATTCAGAACAAACTGACCGGCGACCTCTCGGTGACGGAGGCGCACCTGATCCCGCTGGAGCAGGTGCGCCTGCACCTGCCGTTCGAGGTCGCCGACTACGTCGACTTCTACGCCTCGATCGACCACGCGAGCAACCTCGGCAAGATCCTCCGCCCCGGCGACGAGCCGCTGAAGCCCAACTGGCGGCACCTGCCGGTCGGCTACCACGGCAGGTCGGGCACCGTCGTCGTGTCGGGCACACCGGTCAAGCGCCCGCACGGCCAGCTCGGCCCTGGGGTGTTCGGGCCGTGCAGGAAGCTCGACATCGAAGCCGAGCTGGGGTTCGTGGTGGGCGTGCCGTCCGATCACGGCTCGCCCGCGGGGGCGTTCGAGGAGCACGTGTTCGGGGTGACGCTGGTCAACGACTGGAGCGCCCGCGACATCCAGGGCTGGGAGTACGTGCCGCTCGGCCCGTTCCTGGGCAAGTCGTTCGCCACGTCCGTCTCGCCGTGGGTCACGCCGCTGGAGGCGCTGCCGAGGATCCCCGGCCGTGCCCAGGACCCCGAGCCCGCCGCCTACCTGCGCAGGCAGGGCGACTGGGGGCTCGACATCACGCTGGAGATCGTGCTGAACGGCGAGGTCGTGTCGCGGCCCCCGTACGCGGCGATGTACTGGACGCCCGACCAGATGCTGGCGCACATGACGGTGAACGGCGCCTCGCTGCGCACCGGAGACCTGTTCGCCAGCGGCACGGTCTCGGGCCCCGAACGCGGCGAGCGGGGTTCGCTCACCGAGCTGACGTGGAACGGCACCGACCCGATCAAGCTGGCCAGCGGCGAGACCCGCGCGTTCCTGCAGGACGGCGACACCGTGACGATCCGGGCGACGGCCGGCGACCTGACGTTGGGGGAGGTTTCCGGAACCGTCCGATAAGTCACTCCGCGTGCTTGCATGCTGACACACCGCTACTCTAGGGAGCCCCTCACCCTCGGAAAGCAGGAGTGGACATGCGGCGTGCCGTGGTGACCTTTGTCGCCTTCCTCCTGGTCTGTGGCTGCGCGTCGTTCCCGGCCGAGACCTCGCCCGCCCCGCCCGTGGTGCGCGTGTGGCCGCCCCTCGACGCCAAGCGCGCCCGCCCCGACCGCGGGCTGGTGATCAAAGCGCAGGGCGGCACGCTCTCCCAGGTCACGGTCCACGAAAGCGGCGAGCCCGTGCCCGGCGGGCTCGACCGATCAGGCACGGTCTGGCGCTCCCGCTGGACGCTCAGACCCGCGGCCGAATACACGGTGAGCGCCACGGCCACGGTCGCCGGCGGCCCCGCGACGGTGGCGCTGGGCCGCTTCCGCACCCGCGCGGCCGGGCGTACGTTCCAGGTGGCCGCCACCGCCCCCCTGCCCGGAGAGACGGTCGGCACGGGCATGCCGATCATCATCGACTTCGACACCCCCGTGGAAGACCGGGCGGCCGTCGAGCGCGCGCTCGAGGTCACGGCCGAGCACCCGGTGGAGGGCGTGTGGCGGTGGACCAGCGACACGCGGGTGGCCTTCCGCCCTCGGGAGTTCTGGGCGCCCCGGCAGCAGGTCACCGTCACGGCGCACCTGGCGGGCGTGCGCGCGGCCGACGGTCTCCACGGCGCCGTCGACTCCACGTTCGTCTTCACCGTGGGCCGCTCGCAGACCAGCACGATCGACACCAGGACCCACCGGATGGTCGTCCGCCGCGACGGCCAGATCGTGCAGCGCATGGCCATCAGCGCGGGCATGGCCACCACTGAGGAATACACCACGACCAGCGGCATCCACCTGACCATGGACAAAGGCAATCCGGTCCGCATGGTTTCACCGGGCCGCGACGAGGGTGAACCCGACTTTTACGACATGATGATCGAGCATGCCGTACGCATTTCCGACACCGGCGAATACGTGCACGCCAAGGACAATCTCTGGGCACAGGGCAGGGAAAACGTCAGCCACGGTTGCGTCAATGCCCGGCCAGACCAGGCGGAGTGGTTCTACACCACCACCCTGCGCGGCGATCCGGTCGTCATCACGGGCACCGACCGCACCCTCGAATGGGACAACGGGTGGGGTTTCTGGCAACTCCCGTGGGAGAAATGGCGGCAAGGGAGCGCGCTTCAGAAAGCCGGGCGCGACGCACTCATGGGTGCCGCAAGGGTGAATCCAGGGCTACCTTAGAGCAAGGGAACAACCCGCCGGTCCAGGCCCGTTGTCCTAGTAGGAGGGCCGATATGGATGAATGGATCATCTGGATAATCCTGGCTGTCGTTCTTGGCGTGGCCGAGATATTCACGCTCACGGCCTCGCTCGGGCTTTTGGGTGCGGCCGCTCTCCTGACCGCCGCCACCGCGGCGCTGGGCTTGCCCGTTCCTCTGCAGTTGATGTTCTTCGCCGCCTCGTCCGCCGCAGGCCTGCTGGTGCTCAGGCCCATCGCGATGCGCCACGTCAAGCAGCCGGCACTGCAACGATTCGGGGTGGAAGCACTCGTCGGCAAGCCCGCCTATGTGATCTCGGAGGTGACGGGCCACGACGGTCGCGTGCGCGTCGGGGGTGAGGAGTGGTCCGCGCGCGCGTACGACGAAACCCTGGTGATCCCCACAGGGGCGACCGTCGACATCATCGAGATCGAAGGGGCGACAGCCCTCGTCTATCCCCGGGAGTGACTCATGGATCCGCTCTTGCTGGTCGGAATCTTCATCATCCTTTTCGCGGTGTTCACCGTGCTCAAAGCAGTGCGGATCATCCCACAGGCGCGGGCGCGCAACGTGGAGCGGCTCGGCCGATACCACCGCACCCTCAAGCCCGGCCTCAACTTCGTCATCCCCTACATCGACCGCGTCTACCCCATGATCGACCTCCGCGAGCAGGTCGTCTCCTTCCGTCCCCAGCCTGTCATCACCGAGGACAACCTGGTCGTCGAGATCGACACCGTCCTCTACTTCCAGGTCACCGACCCGCGCGCGGCGGCGTACGAGATCGCCAACTACATCCAGGCCGTCGAGCAGCTCACCGTCACGACGCTGCGTAACGTCGTCGGCTCCATGGACCTGGAGAAGACCCTGACCTCCCGCGACACCATCAACAGCCAGCTGCGCGGCGTCCTCGACGAGGCCACCGGCAAGTGGGGGCTGCGCGTCAACCGCGTCGAGATCAAGGCCATCGACCCGCCGAAGACCATCAAGGACGCGATGGAGAAGCAGATGCGGGCCGAGCGCGACAAGCGCGCCGCCATCCTCAACGCCGAAGGCCAGCGGCAGTCGCAGATCCTCACCGCCGAAGGCGAGAAGCAGAGCCGCGTCCTGCGCGCCGAGGGCCAGCGCACGGCCGCCATCCTGGAGGCCGAGGGCCAGTCGCGCGCCATCGACCAGGTCTTCCAGGCCGTCCACCGCAACGACCCCGACCCCAAGCTGCTCGCCTACCAGTACCTCCAGGTGCTGCCGCAGCTCGCGCAGGGCGACGGCAACACGTTCTGGGTGATCCCGAGCGAGGTCACGTCGGCGCTGCAGGGGGTGTCGAAGGCGTTCACGGAGGCCCTGCCGAAGTCGGCGGCCACCCGCGAGGAGATGCCGGAGAGCTCGGCCGCGGAGGAGGAGGCCGCCAAGGCCGCGGAGGCCGCTGCCGAGGCCGTGGCCGACGCCCAGCAGGCCGAGAGCCCGAAGGGGCCGCGCCAGCTCACGCAGGGCGCCCGGGAGCCCGCCGCATTCCCCGACCTGGACAAGAAGCCGACGGAGGCCGAGCGCTGAGGTTTTCGATCAAGAGAGTTGCTCCGGGCGGCCGGCAGGTCAGTTGAGGGGTGGGAGGCCGGCCGCCACCGGATCAGGAGGCGATCTCGAAGATGGCGGCCACCTGGCTCTCCCGATGGGCGTCACGGGCCCGGCAGGCCAGTTTGACCGCCGCATCGGCGATGACGAGGTCGCGGTTCGCCGGGGCGATGTCATCGCCCATCTTGGTGCGCAGCCACTCCGAGATCTCGGCCCAGGAGTAGAGGCTGATGTTGTCGGCCTCCATCAGCGGCTTCGGGAAACCACCGGGGCCGCGCTGGCCCGTGGCGAGCTGCCGGAGGCTGGCCTGTGTGCGGCCCCCGTGCCGGCGCGCCGCGTCCCCCAGCGTCACCCCGTCGTCGTGGCCGACCCCGGTGGCCCACAGACCTGGAACCGTCCTGATCTGGGTGAGCACGGATGCAACGGCGTCGAGCAGGGTCTCGGCTTCCCGGTCGCACATGAAGTAGGGCGTGGACCCTCCGACGAGCGCGCAGTCGTCCATGCCCGCCTCGAAGAGCCGGTTGAACTCGTCGGTGTCCGGCTCGCGGTTGAGCATGACCCGGAAGTCCCAGACAGTCATGACATCTCCTCTTTGTCTATTTCGCCACATGCGCAGTGGGTGATGGCCCACCTGCGAATCTGCTTCGCGTGTACGCCGGGATTCCGGGGCGTGGAGTTGACCGCGAAGGGGTTCTGTCCGCAGACACAGATGATCCATCCCCAGCGGTGCCCGTTGTGATCTTCCACAACCGAGAAGGCGGCGCTGAGCTGACGAAGCGCTTTGATCGCCGCATTGATCTCGTTGTGCTGATGTCTTCCTCTACTGACCATGTACCAACCTTGCAACAGTGTTGCACGTTTAGTACGGCGATTCCAACCCTGGCGTTCCAGCTGACACACGACGGCGCCCGCCACACGAAAGCGTGTGGCGGGCGCCGGAGTGCTGGGATCAGTGCGACAGAGGTGCGTCCGTCGTGTCCACCAGTTCGCATTCGGCGATCGGGTCCTGGCCCACGCGGGCCCAGATCCCCGCGACGACCCCACCGTTGTTCTCAGAGACGCTGAACTCCAGCACCCCCGTCTGCCCCTCGCCGATCACCCGCGGGTCGATGGCGAAGCCCGGTTCGGTCTTACCTCCGGGCACCGGGAACGGCGCCAACGGCGCGTCCTCCTGGCTCAGGAAGTGGCTGCTGCGCGGCTGCGGGCTGCACTTCTTGCCGCGGGGGATGTAGGTCACCACCACGTTCGCTCCCATGGCCCGCAGGTCCTCCTGGAGCTGCTCGGGGTTCTTGGCCTCGTTGATGGTGATGTCGATGAGGCCGTCGGGGCGCTTTTCCACCGCGTACGCGGGGGTGCCGCCGAAGAGCGCCGGCACGGCCACCGCGGCGGCAACTGCGAGGCCCAGGACGGGCGCCAGCACGGCGAGGCGCGGGACCCGCCGCTTCGCGGGCCGCTTGTCGATCTCGGTCATCACGAACTCCTTGAGCAGTCGGTGACGGCCCTCGGGAAGTTCACGTTCGGTCGGCCAGTTCATCGAATCTCCCACTTCTGACGAGGGCCACGGTCACCTGTTACCTGTCGGTCCGGCGGCGCGGGTTCCCCCGCGGCGGCGAGTTTCCCGCGAGCCCGTGACAACCTCGACTTCACCGTGCCGACCGGGACGCCCAGCGCCTCGGCCGCCTGGGCGTAGTCGAGGCCCGCCCAGACGCACAACGCGAACACGTCCTGCTCCTGGCGGCGCAGCCGGCCATAGGCGGCACGAACCGCGGCCAGCCGTTCCGCGTCCTCGATCCGGCCCACCACCTCGTCGGCGAAGTCGGGCACCGGCTCGCCTCTGGGCAGCCTGGCCAGGGCGTCGTCGTGCCTGCGGGCGGCCCTGCGCATGTTGCGGGTCACGTTGGTGGCGATGCCCAGGAGCCACGGCCGCAGGGAGCCGCCGCTGGGGTCGATGCGCCCGCGTAACCGCCAGGCTTCGAGAAATGTCAGCGCCGTCACGTCCTCGGCCGTGGACCAGTTGGCGGTCAGGCGGAAGGCATGGTTGTACACGGCCTTGGAGCACTCATCGAAGAGCTCGCCGAAGGCCGCCCTGTCTCCATCCCGGATCCGGGTGCGTATATCCACATATGTCTACTGTCCGCCCGCCTACTCCGGTTCCACCTGCCCCCGGTCGAAGTACGCGGCCAGCTCGGGGTCGAGGTCCGGCACGTCGTACGGCATGCCGCCGTTCCGCAGCGACATCGTCGCCATATAGCCGGCCGCCACGCTCATCCGCGCCGCCACCGGCGAGGTGTCCGTCACGCCGCCGTCCCTGACGAACCTGAGGAACTCCGTCACGATCTCGGCGTCCGCGCCGCCGTGCGTGCCCAGCGCGGCAGGCACCTTGTACGTGATG
The DNA here is from genome assembly GCF_039880665.1 of Nonomuraea sp. B5E05. Lineage (NCBI taxonomy): Bacteria > Bacillati > Actinomycetota > Actinomycetes > Streptosporangiales > Streptosporangiaceae > Nonomuraea > Nonomuraea sp. B5E05. Next base: position 78,024 of record NZ_JBDPMJ010000029.1, on the reverse strand, counting down.
TCGCCCTCTCCCCGGTAGCCCGTGGGCCCCGTGTTCCACACCTTGACCGTGTCGCCGGGACCGTCGCCGAAGTTCTCCAGGCGGCCCTCGGTGCCGATGACCGTGTAGTTGCGCACGTAGTCGGGCGTGAAGTGGCACTGCTGGTAGGCGGCGATGACGCCGTTGTCCAGACGCATGTTCATGACGGAGACGTCCTCGACGTCCACGACGTGGTACAGGTCGCGATGCCCGGACGGCGGCCAGGTGTAGTCCTGCAGCCAGCCGTACGGCCGTGGCGTGCCGGGGTCCCGGCGCGGCAGGTCGCCGTAGAGCATCAGGTCGCCGAACGCGTTGACCCTGGTGGTGTAGCCGCCCGCCAGCCAGTGGATCACGTCGAGGTCGTGCGCCGCCTTCTGCAGCAGCAGCCCGGTGGTCCTGGTGCGGTCGGCGTGCCAGTCCTTGAAGTAGTAGTCGCCGCCGTAGGAGACGAAGTGGCGCACCCAGACGGTCTTCGGCTCGCCGATGACGCCCTTGCGGATGATGTCGCGCATCAGGCGGACCACGCCCATGTGGCGCATGTTGTGGCCGACGTACAGGCGGGTGCCGGTGCGTCGGGCGGCGCGCAGGATGCGGTCGGCGCTCTCCACGGTGATGGCCAGCGGCTTCTCCAGGTAGACGGCCTTGCCCGCCTCCAGGCAGTCGATGGCGATGCGCTCATGCGTGTCGTCGGGCGTCATCACGATGACCGCGTCGAGGTCGTCCCTGCCGAGCAGCTCGTGGTGGTGCTCGGTCAGCAGCTCCGCCTGGAAACGGCCGGCCTGTCTCTTGAGCACCGCCGGGTCGGAGTCGCACAGGGCGGCCACCACCGAGCCCTTGCCGGGGCGGTGGGCCGTCAGGGCGAGGCTCGTGCGCAGGCCGAGGCCGATGACGCCGATACGCAGGTCGTTCACCAGTGTTCCTTCCGAAGGCGGACGAAATAGTACAGGGCACCTGCTACCGGGCGGCGGCGTGAAGCTGTGCTGTGGGGGCACTTAAGAAACCCTCGATGGACACGCTCGGCGGGGAACGGGCACAGTGCGTTACTGATGGTTCGACGTAGGGGGACGCGCATGAAGGCGCTGGTCAAGGAGCGGGACGAACCCGGCCTCGCGCTGGTGGACGTGCCGGAGCCGGAGGTGGGGCCCGGCGAGGTGAAGATCCGGGTCCTGCGGACCGGCATCTGCGGCACCGACCTGCATATCCGGAAATTTGACGATTGGGCGCGGCACACCCTGAAACCTCCGTTGATCGTGGGTCATGAGTTCTCCGGCCACGTCGTCGAGGTGGCGCCGGACGTCGAGGACATCACCCCCGGCGACCTCGTCAGCGGCGAGGGGCACCTCGTCTGCGGCAAGTGCCGCAACTGCATGGCCGGCCGCCGGCACCTGTGCCGCAACACGATCGGGCTGGGCGTCCACAGGGACGGCGCGTTCGCCGAGTACGTCACCCTGCCCGCCTCGAACGTCTGGGTGCACCGCGTCCCCGTCCATCCCGACGTGGCCGCCATCTTCGACCCGTTCGGCAACGCCGTACACACCGCGCTCTCCTTCCCCCTGGTCGGCGAGGACGTGCTGATCACCGGCGCGGGCCCGATCGGGCTCATGGCGGCGGCCGTGGCCACGCACGTCGGCGCGCGCCACGTAGTGATCACCGACATCAGCGACGAGCGGCTCGACCTGGCCCGCAAACTCGGCGTCTCGCTCGCGCTCAACGTCTCCAGATCGTCGATCGCCGAGGGCATGCAACGGCTCCACCTGCGCGAGGGCTTCGACGTGGGGCTGGAGATGTCCGGCAGCCCGGCGGCGCTCCGCGACATGATCGCCTGCATGACCCACGGCGGCAAGATCGCCATGCTCGGGCTGCCCGCCGAGGAGTTCGCCGTCGACTGGTCCACCGTCGTGACGTCCATGATCACGATCAAGGGGGTCTACGGCCGCGAGATGTACGAGACCTGGTACAACATGTCCGTGCTGCTGGAGAAGGGCCTCGACCTCTCCCCCGTGATCACCGACCGGTTCCCCTACTACGCCTTCGACGCCGCCTTCGACACGGCCGCCAGCGGCCGTACGGGCAAGGTCATTCTGGACTGGAGCGCAACGCCGGCCGAAGCGGCCACGACCACCGACAGGAGCGCCTGATGTTCACGAACGTGCGCGAGCAGCTGCGTACGACGCTCGACGAGATCACCGAGGCCGGGCTGCTCAAGCCCGAGCGCGTGATCAGCACCCCGCAGAGCTCCCAGGTGAGCGTGGCAGGGCGCGAGGTGCTGAACTTCTGCGCCAACAACTACCTCGGCCTGGCCGACGATCCCACGGTGGTCGAGGCCGCCAAGGAGGCGCTCGACCGGTGGGGGTTCGGGATGGCGTCCGTACGCTTCATCTGCGGCACCCAGGAGGTGCACAAGGAGCTCGAATCCCGCCTGTCCGACTTCCTCGGCATGGAGGACACCGTCCTGTACAGCTCCTGTTTCGACGCGAACGGCGGCGTCTTCGAGACGCTGCTCGACGCCCAGGACGCGGTGATCTCCGACGCGCTCAACCACGCCAGCATCATCGACGGCATCCGGCTCTCCAAGGCCAAGCGGTTCCGGTACGCCAACCGCGACATGGCCGAGCTGGAGGCCAGGTTGAAGGAGGCGTCGGAGGCGCGGCGGCGGCTGATCGTGACCGACGGCGTGTTCTCCATGGACGGATATCTCGCCCCGTTGCGTGACATCTGCGACCTGGCCGAGCGGTACGACGCCATGGTGATGGTCGACGACTCGCACGCCGTCGGCTTCGTCGGGCCCACCGGGCGCGGCACACCCGAACTGCACGGCGTCACCGACCGGATCGACATCATCACCGGCACGCTCGGCAAGGCGCTCGGCGGGGCCAGCGGCGGCTACGTCTCGGCCCGCAAGGAGGTCTGCGAGCTGCTGCGCCAGCGTTCGCGCCCCTACCTGTTCTCCAACTCGCTCGCGCCCGTCATCGCCGCCGCGTCGCTGCGCATCCTCGACCTGCTGGAGACCTCGAACGACGCCCGCGAGCGGCTGCGCGCCAACACCGCCCGTTTCCGCGACCGGATGACCGAGGCCGGGTTCGACATCCTGCCCGGCGACCACCCGATCGTGCCCGTGATGATCGGCGACGCCGCCGAGGCGGGCGCCCTGGCCGAGCGCCTGCTCGACCTCGGCGTCTACGTGATCGGCTTCTCCTACCCCGTCGTGCCGCACGGCCAGGCGAGGATCCGCGTCCAGCTCTCGGCCGCGCACTCGCAGGCGGACGTCGACCGCGCGATCCAGGCCTTCATCCAGGCCCGCGGCTGAGTCGCTTTGTGCACCGCGTGGAACGTTCTTTGGGCAACGCGTTGGCCCAACGGCCCTGTCAAAGGAGTCGCCAAAGGCGACCCGCTTCAGTCCTGCGCACTGGACGCAAAGTGCTGGTCAACAGATGGATAGGCACTGAGATAGGTCGCAAGACGGACAGGTTCCCATAGCCCATCAGACTTGCCACGCCAGGGGAAGGGGCAGTCGAAACGCTGTCCTTTGGGGACCCTTTGGGGATACCGTTGGTCCAACGGAAATCTCAAAGGAGCCCCAAAGGTGACGTCTTCAATGCCGGTCCTCAAGAAGATCCTGTCGGGGACGACCGCCGCCAAGTGCGAAACGGACACCCTCGATTTCAAGCAGGCGAAGCCCAACCTCAAAGAGGCGTTCCAAGACCTCGCGGAGGCGTGCGTCTGCTTCGCCAATGCCGGCGGGGGGACCGTGATCGTCGGTGTGGCGGACAACAAGTCGGGTGAAGATGCGTTCATCGGCTGCGACATGGACGCATCAATCCTGCGGAGCAAGGTTCACCAGCTCACCATGCCTTCCCTGCTCGTGGACGTGCGGGAGCTGAAGTTCGCCGGAAGGCGACTTCTGGAGATCATCATCCCGGAAGGCCTTGAGGTGTATTCCACGGCAAAGGGGTATACGTATCAGCGGATCAACACGGACTGTCTGCCGATGCGTCCTCTCGATGTGACCCGACTCTCGGAAGAACGTCGCGGATTCGACTGGTCTGCCACCGCGAGCGGCCGGTCGTTGGACGACGTGGATCCGCTGGCCCTGAGATATTGCAGAAGGCTTCTCGCCGGTTCGACCGATCCGGCTCGGCAGCGATACTCGCAGTTCGGGGACAGGGACTTGCTGAACGCACTACACGCGATCGCGGACGATGGGAGCTTGTCTCGCAGCGGGGAACTGATGCTCTGCCAGAACCCATCGAGCGTCGGGATCAACGCAGCGGTCTACCAACACAAGCGCACTCAGTCCGGTGAGGCCGATGCGGTGTTGCGCGTCGGCGCTCCTCTGGTGCTGGCTTTCGATGAGGTCCTCCAGGCCATCAGGGCCCGGCAAGGCATCACCCCCGTAACCCTTGCCGACGGACGCCAGTTGCAGATCGAGGACTATCCGTCGGCGGCGATACGTGAAGCCCTGGTCAACGCGTTCATCCACGGCGATTGGCGTTTGAGGGGCACCGTAGAAGTAGAGCATTCACCGCAATACCTGCGTATTGAATCACCAGGCCCTCTGGTCTCCGGAGTGACCACGAACAACATTCTGACGAGAGGGTCGAGAGCACGCTTCCCCGCGCTGGCCTCCGGCTTTCGACTGCTAGGCCTGGCAGAGGAGGTCGGGCAGGGAGTCGATCGAATGTACCGGGAGATGATCAAGTCCGGGCGGGATGTGCCAGTGATCACCGAAGGGGCCGAACACGTAGTTGTGCTGTTTCGAGGGGAGCCGCCCAACACCCGGATCGCGAAATTCGTGGCCTCACTCCCCCAAGAAGAGCAGGACGACACGGATGCGATGCTCATCATTCGCATGCTGTGCGCGAAGCGTACGGTTCGCTCCTCCGAGGTCGCGCCCGTCATTCAACGGTCACAAGATGAGGCGCAGGCGGCACTCCATCGACTGGCAGCGGAACCTGCGGGCGTGTTGGAGCCCACTCGAGCCACCATGCAACATCACTACCCTGCATATCGGCTTCGAGCAGAGGTGGTTTCTCACCTCGGAAGCGCCGTCGCGTACCACAGCCGTGCGGCGGATGACATCGACAGGAAGATCATCGAGCACGTGCGCGACTATGGCGAGGTCAATAGCCGGACCGTTCAGCGACTGTTCGACGTAGGTGTCTACCAAGCCCGGGACATCATCCGAGACCTGGTCGGGAGAGAACTGCTGACCCGGACGTCCGAGCAGAAGCGAGGGACGGCCGTCCGATACGGGCCTGGGCCGAAGTTTCCCAAGGCGAAGACCAGCCGCTCAAAAGTTCGTCGACCGGAGGCTGACTAAGACAGCGCCCAGCCAGGCCGCACCTACGTGGCCGGCTCTTCACACCCTGTCGTGCCTCATGGCCAGCCAGGATCCGCGTCCAACTGCCGGCCACGGACGGTGTTCCTCGACGTGTGACCGAGCTGGGCGAGTCAGTATTCTCGCTGCGTGATAGACACGCGGCGGCTGCGTACGTTGCGCGCGGTGGCCGACCACGGCACGGTCACCGCCGCGGCGGCGGCGCTGCACCTCACCCCTTCGGCCGTGTCCCAGCAACTCGCCGCCCTGGAACACGAGGTGGGCCACCGCCTGCTCACGCGTGACGGGCGCGGCGTGCACCTGACCGCGGTGGGCAAGATCATGCTCGTTCACGCCAACGAGGTCCTCGCCCAGCTCGAACGCGCCGAGGCCGAGGTGGCCGCGTACACCACAGGCGAGGCCGGCGAGGCGACCGTGGCCTGCTTCGCCACCGCGATCAGCGCCGTGCTCTCACCCACGATCGCCGCCCTGCGCTCCACCGCCCCCGGCCTGCGCGTACGCATACGAGACGCCGAGGGCGACCAGAGCCTGGCCATGCTGCTCGACGGAGAGGTGGACCTGGCGATCGCGGTGGAATACCGGGACGCGCCCGACGCCTCCGACCGCCGGTTGTCGCGCATGCCGCTGTACGCGGAGCCGTTCGACCTGGTCCTCCCCCGCGACCATCTCCTGGCGGGGTCGGCCACGCTGGAGTCGCTCGCCTCCGAGACGTGGATCGGCCCCTATCCGGGCAATCCGGTGCACGACGTGATCGCGTTCGCCTGCCGGCAGGCGGGCTTCACGCCGGACCTCGCCCACTGCTCCGACGACTTCCGCGCCGTGGTCGCCCTGGTGGGCGCGGGCGCGGGGGTGGCTCTCGTGCCGCGGCTGGCGCTGCGCGACATGGCGCTGCCCGGAGTCGTCGTACGCCACACGCCGGGGCCGGAGCGCCGCGTCTTCGCCGCCGTACGCCGCGGGGCCGACTCCCATCCCCTCCTGCGCCCGCTCCTGTCGGGGCTCCGTACGATTTCCGGTTCGCTCGGAACGCCCTAGCTCATGCGCTATCCCGAGCAGTCGACCCTTCGCGTCGCCGGCGAGCATGGTGGTGAGGATCCTTTGATCCTTCCTCGTGAGGCCGCTCCTGGAGTCAGGAGAGATCCCCTTCCGCTTGATCGGCAAGCATCGGCGTATCACTTATGAGGATCTCCAGAAGTACAAGCGCCGTGACGACGCCAAGCGCCGCACGGCTGCCGACCAACCTGCTGAGCCAGGGCAAGATCTGGGCATCTGACTATGGCCCTCGTGGTTGTTCACGACGCGAACGTGCAGGCTGGCGACCGTGCTGCTCAGGAAGGGCCGCACCTGACAGCAGACCGGGCCCCGGTTCAGGATCGGGCCAGTTCCAGCGCCTCGGTGAAGCGGGCGTACCTGTCCAGTTCCGCCCTCACCGGATCCAGCACGAAGTCCTCGCCGACCTGGCCGATGGCCGCGCGCAGGGCCCGGGACGTACGCCGGGCTCTGCGCCTGCCACCCGCCCAGGCGGCCAGCCTCGCCAGCAGCGCGATCAGCACGCCCGCGAGCGCGCCTCCCACCAGCAGCACCGTCGGCCACGGCACCACGCCGGCGGTCGGGAGCGGCGGCTGCGGCAGGCGCAGGTAGTCCATCCCGAACAACACGCCCAGCCACAGCGCGCCGGCCACCATAGCCGCGAACACCAGCCACTGCAGCGCGTTCACCGCCCGCCACCACCGAGGTCGCCTGGTCGCGCCGGCGGACGTCCTGGCGACCGCCCGGTCCACCGCGTCCGCCAGGTCCTGGGAGCGCGAGCGCGCCGCGTGCCGCACCGCCGCCGCCCACGGGCCGGGCAGCCCGGACGCGGCCGCCTCGCCGACGTCCCTGACCGCCGTCTCGACCTGAGCCCGCTGTACGGCCGACGCCGCCGGAACCGACGTGCGGCCCACGATTTCGCTCCCAGGCTCCCCGCCCGGCCCTTCGATCTCCCTGCCCGCCCCGCCGGTCACCGCGCCTTGGAGGGCCATGCCGTCGACGCGCAGCCTCCGGAGCGGGTCGGGCCGGAACCTCCTGAGCCACCTCGTGACCGGCCACCCGGTGGCGACGATCGCCCGGTGCCGGTGCCCCTTGGCCACGGCCTCGACGACCAGCGGCACCCCGGCCGCCTGCGACAGCGCCCCGGTGAGCGCCCTGCCCGGCCCTCCCGTCAGCTGCGCCGCCCCCTCCGTGCCCCGCCCGGCCGCCAGGACGCCGTCCGGCTCGTCCGCCGCACCCGGCAACCCCTCCGAGGCCGGGCCGGCGGTGGTGAGGTGGGTGGCGGCGGTGGTGACGTCGGCGGCCAGGCGGGCGGACCACGACTTACGTTCTGAGACCCGGTCCTGGAGGAGCGAGCGGAGCTGGGGCAGCCCCGTCCCGGTCCTGGCGGAGACGGCGAGCACCGGAACCCCCTGCATCCCGTCGTCGTCCAGCAGCCGGCGCATGTCGCGCAGGCAGCGGTCGACGGCCTGCGCGGGCAGCCGGTCCACCTGGTTGAGGACCACCACCGTCACGTCCCGGTGCGCGGCCAGCGGGCGCAGGTAGCGCTCGTGCAGCGCCGCGTCGGCGTATTTCTGTGGATCCACCACCCACACCAGCAGGTCGACCAGCTCCACCAGGCGATCCACCTCCAGGCGGTGGGAGAGCCGGATGGAGTCGTGGTCGGGCAGGTCCAGGAGGATGAGCCCGGACAGGTCGCCGGCGGCGGTGGCGGAGTGGCGCTGCGGGACGTCGAGCCAGTCCAGCAGCGGACCCGCGCCCTCGCCGTCCCACAGAGCCGCCTGCGCGGTCGAGGTCGTCGGCCTGGTGACGCCCACGGCCGCCAGCTCCGCACCGGCCAGGGCGTTGTAGAGCGACGACTTGCCGCTGCCGGTCGCCCCCGCCAGCGCGGCCACGGTGTGGTCGACCGACAGGTCGCGGCGTGCCCCGGCCCGCTCGGCGACCGAACGCGCGCCGGACACCGCCTGCTCGGGCAGCCGCCCCTCGGCCAGTGACGCCGCCTCAAGAAGGGCGGCGAGCCTGGAGTCGAGAGACGGGCCCTCCTTACGGCGCAGCAGCTTCACGGCCTCTCCTCCGGGTCGGGCGGCATCGGACCTTGCACGGGCCCGACGACCGGAAGCTCGGCGGTGGGCGGTCCTGGCGGTTCGGCGGGTCCAGCGGGTTCGACGGCCGGATGGTCGGCGGTGGGCGGTTCGAGGGCGGGCGCGGGGAGTTCGGTGCGGTGGGCCTGGATGCGGGCCAGCGCCGCGCGCAGCGCCCCCGCCGTGTCCGCCGGCGGCTCGACCGCCTCCAGCTGGGCGGTGAACCGGGCGGCCTCCTCGGCCAGCAACGTGCGTACCCGCTCGCGCAGATCCTCCCGTGCCCGCACCGTGAGCGTCCGCACCGCCTGGTCGCCGAAGACGGCCTCCAGTAGCTTCTGCGTCAGCACGCTCGTCCCGCCGGCGATCCCCACCTCGATCCCGGTCAGCCCTCCGGTGGAGGCGAACACGGCCAGCATGAGCAGCAGCCCCGCCCCGTTCACCCCGAACGACGCCACGCGGGCGGCCGTGCGCTTCTCGGCGCCCTCCTCGCGTACGAGGTCGAGCACGAACTCCTGCCACCCCCGCACCGCTACCTCGGCCCGCTTGGCCAGGTCGGGCGAGGCGCGGCCGAGCCGGGCGGACTCGACGGCGCCGAGCCGTTCGAGCAGCCCGGGGCCGCCGGGCGCGGCGGACCACCCTTCCAGGGCACGCTCGGCGGCGCCGTCGGCCGCGCCCCTGATCAGCGCCCCGACGCCGCTCTCCAGGGCGTCTCTGAGCTTGACCTCCGGCACCCGTCCCGTGAAGAAGCCGACGACGCGGTCGCGCAGCCGGCCCACCCGGCTCTCCAGCGAGCGCATGAGGTCGCCGGTGCCGATGAAGTCCTGCCAACGGGCCAGCACCTCGCCCCGCAGCAGCGACCCGTCGCGCATGCCCTCGTCGAAGTCGGCCATGCCGCCCGCGTAGGCCGCCGTGACGATCGAGCGCAGGCCGTCGAAGGCGGCGCGCTGGCGGTCGACGGCCCCGGCCAGCGACGGCACCCGGATGGCGAGGCTGTCGAGCGCCCCCGACAGCGTCTGGCGTACGACGCGGGACCTTTCCGCGGCGTCGGAGGCCAGCCCCGTGAGCCAGGCGACGATGGGCCGCACCATTTCACGGGGCAGCCGGGCCTTCTCGTCGGGGAGCGGCGCCTCGGGGACGGTGAACAGCCGGGTGTCCGCCAGGCCGTTCTCGGTGAGGAGGCGGGACAGGTCGCGCGAGACGGGGTCGAGGGCGTCGGGCGGCACGCGGTCGAGGACGACGGCCAGCGCGGTGCTGCGTTCGCGGGCGGAGCGCAGGAAGCCCCACGGCACCTCGTCGGCGTAGCGGGCCGCGGTCGTGACGAACAACCACAGGTCGGCCGCCGCCAGGAGCTGGGCGGCGAGTTCCCTGTTGGCGGTCACCACGGAGTCGATATCGGGCGCGTCGAGCAGCGCGAGCCCGGCGCCGAGCGCGTCGGAGGTCACCACGCGCAGCGTGCCGGGGCCGGCGCCGGTGCCGCGGGACAGGCCGGGAAGCACGTTCTGGCCCATGAACCAGTCGCGGTCGGCGGGGCTGACCACGAGCGTGGGCACCAGCGTCGTGGGCCGCAGCACGCCCGGCTCGGCGACGTCGGCGCCGACCAGCGAGTTGACCAGCGTGGACTTGCCCGCGCCGGTGGATCCGCCGACGACGGCGAGCAGCGGCGCGTCGAGGGAGCGCAGCCGGGGCAGCAGGTAGTCGTCGAGCTGGCCGGTCAGCTCGCGCAGCGCGCGCCTGTCGGCCGCGGTCTCCCCGATCGCCAGCTGGAACAAGTCGCGGTCGAGGGGACGGCGCAGTGTCTCCAACGCGCCCAGCAGGTCCATGAACCCCACGCTACCCAGCGTGAACGACATTCACCGGCCCGCGGCGCCGATGGTGTCGCGCGCTCAGCCCGCGGGCGGCTCCCTCAGCACGTAGCCGACGCTACGGAGCGTGTGGATGAGCCGCGGCTCGACGTCGTCGACCTTGCGCCTGAGATAGGAGACGTACGACTCGACCACGCCGGCGTCGCCGCCGAAGTCGTAGTTCCAGACGTGGTCGAGGATCTGCGCCTTCGACAACACGCGCCCGGCGTTGACCATGAAGTAGTGCAGCAGCTTGAACTCGGTCGGCGACAGCCGTACCTGCCTGCCGTCCCGCCACACCTCGCGCGCGTCCTCGTCGAGCTCCAGGTCGGCCACCTTGAGCCTGCTGGCGGGCCCGCCCTCCCCGCGGGTGCGCCGCAACACCGCCCGGATCCTGGCCTGCACCTCTTCGAGGCTGAACGGCTTGGTCACGTAGTCGTCGCCGACCCGCAGCCCGGCGATCTTGTCCTCGGTGGCGTCGCGGGCCGTCAGGAACAACACGGGCGCGCCGATCCGCCTGGCCACCTCGAACCCGTCGAGGTCGGGCAGCATGACGTCGAGCACGACCAGGTCGGGCGAGGCCCGTTCCGCCACCTCCACGGCCTCCTGGCCGTCGGCGGCGGTCAGCACCTCGAAACCGGAGAAGCGCAGGCTGGCGGAGAGGAGATCCCTGATGCTGGGTTCGTCGTCCACCACCATGATCAGCGCCTCGGGTTTCGTCACCTACTCAGCGTGACAAAATCACCTGAGGGTTTGCTGAAGGCTCACTCCAAGGCGAGTGGGAGTTCGACCCGGAAGGTGGAGCCCTCCTCGGGCGAGCTCTCGACCGTCACCGTGCCGCCGTGCGCCTCCACCAGCGCCTGCACGATCGCCAGGCCGAGCCCGCTGCCCCGGTCCTCCCCCGACCGGCGCGACCGGGCGGAGTCGGCCCGGTAGAAGCGTTCGAAGACCCGTTCCAGCTGGTCGGGGGAGAGCCCGGGGCCGCTGTCGGCGACCTCGATGAAGAGCGTGCCGTCGCCGGCCCCGGCACGCACGGTGATCGGCGAGCCCGGCTCGGTGTGGGTGATGGCATTGGTGACGAGGTTGCTGACGATCTGCCGCAGGCGCACCTCGTCGCCGGCGACGATCAGGGCAGCGCCGCCGATCACGTCGAGCTTCACCGTACGGTCGGGCGCGAGGATCCTCGCATCGTGTACGGCGTCCGCGGCCAGCGCCAGCATGTCGACCGGGCGCATCTTCAACGGTCGCTGCTGGTCCACCCTGGCCAGCAGCAGCAGGTCGTCCACGAGCAGGCTCATCCGCCCCGCGGCCTTCTCCACGCGCTGCATCAGCTCGGCGGGGTCGGCGCCGGGGTTCTGCCTGGCGTACTCGGCGAAGCCGCGGATGGAGGTCAGCGGGGTGCGCAGTTCGTGGGAGGCGTCGCCGACGAACTCGCGCATGCGCACCTCGGAGCGCCGGGCCGCGGCCTCGGAGTCCGACCTGGCGGCGAACGCGGTCTCGATCTGCGCCAGCATTCCGTTGAGCGACCTGGCCAGGCGGCCCACCTCGGTACGCGGGTCGCCGTCCGGCACCCGCCGCCCCAGCTCGCCGGCCGCGATGGCCTCGGCCGTGCGCTCGATCTGGGCGAGGGGACGCATGCTGCGCCGTACGATCGTGATGCCCACGACGGCCAGGATGAGCAGGATGCCGCCGCCGCCGAGCAGCTCGATGAGCACGAGCCGCCGGGTGATGGCGTCGACCTCCTCCAGGTCCACCGCGACGATGAGCGTGCGCCGGCGGACCATGCTCTCCAGCACCCGCCACTCGCCGTTGCCCCTGATCGCGGGCGCGTTGTAGGGCTCGCGATCAGGGGCGGACTGCAGGACCGGCTTCGGCTTCAGGTCGACGTCACGGTCGATCAGCATCGGCTCGAACGCGCCGCCCGGCTCCTTGACCAGTACGATCGCGTCGGACTCGATGGCGATCGGCCGGTCGGAGGTCTCCCTGTCCCTCTTCCAGTCGCTCAGGACCTTCTTGTGCATGCGCAGGCTGAGCAGGTGGAGCTGGCTGTCGACCCGGTCGATGAGGTAGCCGTGCAGCACCGAGACGCTGACCAGGCCGATGAAGGTCATACCGAACCCCAGCAGGGCCAGCATCGAAGCGATCAGCTTGATCCGCAGCGGCAGGCCGCGCATCACGGGCTCGGCGGCAGGCGGAGGACGTAGCCGACGCCGCGCAGCGTGTGGATGAGCCGCGGGCTGCGGTTGTCGATCTTGCGGCGCAACACGGACACGTACGACTCGACGATGCCCACCTCGCCCCTGAAGTCGTAGTCCCACACGTGGTCGAGGATCTGCGGCTTGGACAGGACCCGGCCGGCGTTCGTCATGAAGTACCGCAGGAGCTTGAACTCGGTCGGCGACAGCGCCACGGCGTTGCCCCCGCGCCACACCTCGTGGCTCTCCTCGTCCAGCTCGATGTCGGCGAACGTCAGCCTCGGCGGCGGCGACTGCTGCTCCCCGCTCGTACGGCGCAGCACCGCGTGGATCCTGGCGATCACCTCCTCCAGGCTGAACGGCTTGGTCACGTAGTCGTCACCGCCGATGGTGAGCCCGCGGATCTTGTCCTCGGTCTCGTCACGAGCGGTCAGGAACACCACCGGCGTGTGCAGCCCGCCGCCGCGCAGCCGCCTGACGATCTCGAATCCGTCGAGGTCGGGCAGCATGACGTCGAGCACCATGAGGTCAGGGCGGTGCCGCTGCACGGCGGCCACGGCGTCGAGACCGCTCTTGGCCGTGGTCACGTCGAAACCCGCGAACCTCAGGCTCGCGGCGAGGAGCTCGAGGATGTTCGGATCGTCCTCGACGATCAGCAGGCGTGCTTCCATCACCTACAAGGATGCACTCATCGGACGGGTGCCGGGACAATTCCGGCAATGTGCCGGGCGATGGCCAGGCTGGACGTGGCGGCGGGCGAGGGCGCGTTACGCACGAGCACGACCCGGCCGTGCACGTCCACGACGAAGTCGTCGACCATGCGGCCGTCCCGCGCCACGGCCTGGGCGCGTACGCCGCCTTCGGTTCTTTCCAGGTCGGAGGCGGTGAGCGCGGGGACGTAGCGGCGGGTGGCGCGGAGGAACTCGCGTTTGACGAGGGAGCCGTGGAGTTCTTTGAGCCCGGTACGCCAGTGGGCGCGGGCCAGACGCAGCGTCCCCGGCCAGCCAAGAATTTGCCGGAAATTGCAGTAATTTCGCCAACGCACGGCGGAACCGTAGCCCTCATAGGCCAGGGCGAGCACCGCGTTCGGCCCCGCCAGCACCCGGCCGTCGGTCTGCCGCGTCAGATGAACGCCCAGGAACGGATAGCGCGGATCGGGCACCGGGTAGATCAGCCCCCGGACGAGGTCCTTCGCCGCCCCTTGGAGCGCGTAGAAGTCACCCCTGAACGGGACGATCCTGACGTCTCCCGGCGAGCCCGCCATCCTGGCCACCGCGTCGGTGCTCAGCCCGCCGCACACGACCAGGCGGTCGAAGACGAGCTTGCGCCGACCGGCCAGCACCTCCACACCTCCCGGGCGTTCCCTGATCGCCCTGACCGGGTGCGCGAGCCGTACGGACCCGCCCAGCTCCGCGACGTCTCGCGCGAGCCGGCGCGCGACCGCAGGGAAGTCGCAGATCGCGGTGTGCGGCGAGTGGATCGCGCCGGCGCCGACCGCGTGCGGCTCGATCTCGCGCAGCGCCAGCCCGTCCAGCTCGGAGATGCCCGGCACCCCGTTGGCCCTGGCCCGCTCGGCCAGCGCGCTCAGCCGCGGCCGCTCGGCCGTGGTGCTCGCCACGACCAGCTTCCCGACCTCGGCGTACGGCAGCGCGTGCGCGGCACAGTAGTCCTTGAGCAGCGCCACGCCCTCGCGGCACAGTTTCGCCTTCAGCGAGCCCGGAGGGTAGTAGATGCCCGCGTGGACGACGCCGCTGTTGTGCCCGGTCTGGTGGGCGCCGACGCGGTCTTCCTTGTCGAGCACGGTCACCTCGGCGCCCCTGGTCCTGGCCAGCTCGCGCGCCACCGCCAGGCCCACGATGCCCGCGCCCACGATCCCGATCTTCTCCGTCACATGACAATTTTCCGACTTACCGCCCTCCCCCGCCATATCCGGACGAATCGAACATGAGTACGATGTCGCCATGTACGTTCCGCCGGAGTGGCCGCCCGAGGTCCGGCCGCCGAGCGTGCCCGACTGGGAGACCTCCGCGGTGGCCTGGCTGCTCGACGCGGTGCCCCCCGACTACCGCGCCCACGAGGTGCTCAGGCGGCACCCGATCGCCCTCGCCAGCATGGCCAGGCACCACGTCGCCTCGGCCATCGAAGCCGCCCGCGCGGGCTACCGGGCGGCGGCCGTCGACCTCAAAGGACACCTGCCGCCGCACACCATCGAGGCGGTGCTCGACGTCTACCGCGAGGAGGGCCCCCGGCTGGTCCGGCTGTCGCGCTCCGTCGAGGTGGTGGAGCGGGCGCTGCGCGGCGACCTGTTCACCGCCACGATGCGGCGCTCCGGCAGATGACCGGCCCTCAGCGGGTGCGGCGGGCGAGAAACGTGATCACGCCCACGGCGGTGGCGGCCGCGGCCAGCCAGATGAGCACGTCTTTGATCGTCAACCCGGACGCGCCGGCGTCGGCGGCCACCTCGTCAGGACTCTCGTCCGGGGTCTCTTCCGGGGTCTCTTCCGGGGTCGGGGTCGGGGTGGGGGTGGCCCGCTCGGGCAGCGGGACACGGTAGACCGGGCTGCGCGGCCCCTCCGAGCCGACCAGCAGCGCCGTGCCGTCGGCGGTGTAGGTGATCGACTCGGCCTGTTCGAGCTCCGGCATCGTCACCTTGGCGATCGTCTCGCCCGAGGGCCGGTAGAGGGTCGCGGAGAAGTAGGTGCGGATGACGTACGACGAGCCGTCGGGGGCGTAGGCGGCGTCCGTGGCCATGAGGGGGGCGCCGGCGACCTTGCGCAGGATGTTCGTCCGGCCGGTGCGGAGCTTCTTCGGCGCCGCGTAGACCGAGCCGGCGAACTCCTTGGACACCACGTAGAGCCGGCCGGTCCTGGGGTTGATCATGAGCCCTTCGGCATTGCGGGCTCCGTCGGCGTAGCGGAAGCGGTAGCGGGTGGCGGGCAGGGTGGCGTTGCGCAGAGTCTGCGGCTCCATCACGCGATAGACGGAAATATCGGGCCAGGCGCCGTCCAGGTTGTCGCCGATGTCGGCGAACCAGAGCACCCCCCGGCCCGTCTCCGGGTCCTTGGTCGCCGCCATCGCCTCCCAGTCCCGCGCCTGGGCGCCCTGCACCTGGAAGGTCGCTTTCGTACGGCCCTTCCCGTCGACGGCGTAGAAGGTGGGGGCGGCGGCGCTGTCGTTGTGCGTGTAGAAGACCCCGTCGTGCGTCGGCGACACGGCCAGGCCGCTGGACTCCGTGATCGCGGGATCGCGGAAGGTGAAGAGCTTCTCCGTGCCGTCGTCCGCCGCGTAGGCGGGAACGGCGGACAGACAGCAGATCGCCGTGACGACCGCGAGCATCCTGATCACGACATCCCCCACGCGGCCATCATGCCCCACCCACCGGCCACCCGGTCCGCACGACAGCACCGGCAGCCGCATCGATGAAGACGCAGCGTCAAGGTCTCGCCACGCTCCGACAAGGACATTCGCGCCGGCCGAGCTAACCTGACCGAATGATCATCACTAATCGCCGTTTGGCCACCGTGTTCGCCGCGACCGTGCTGGCGGGAGGCGGGGCACTCATGGCCGCGCCCGCCGCCGGCGCCGCCACCTCATCCGCGGCCGCGGCCGTCATCTGCCCCTACCAGGTGAAGACGAAGACGACTCCCAAGTGGCTGTCCGCCACCACCGTCTACATCAAGGGCTGGTGGAATTACCAGGACATCGTCAGCGTCTACCAGGGCTCCGGCAAGTTCGGCCGGTTGAAGACGACCTCCGGCTACTGGGCCACCGCGACCGACCTCACCAGCGCGGGACAGTGCCGCTCCTGAGCCTCAACCGGACACCTTGGCGCTGTGGCGGTGGAAGCCGGTGCCCTGGAGCACCACCAGCAGCACGTTGGCCACCGCCATGGCCGCCCACAGCCCGGTGATGCCCCAGGTCCTGGCCACGGGCACGGCGGCCAGGACCAGCAGCCCGTACCCGATGGCGAAGTAGCCCAGGCTGGCCCCCGAACGTTTGAGTGCGGTGAGCCCGGTCCCCTGCACGGCCTGGGCCGCGTCGGCCATCGACGCCAGCGCCATGAGCGGGAGCAACGCGAGCACGCGCTCGCGTACCCCGGGATCGTCGCTGAACAGCGTGACCAGCGCCGGGCCGAACCCCAGCAGCAGGCCCGCGCCGGCGAGCGAGGCCGCGAGGGCGAGCAGGGCCGCCGTCCTGTTGGCCCGCCGCGCCCCTGCCGGGTCGGCGGCGCGGGCGATCTCCGGGACCGCGACCTGGCCGATGGAGAGCGAGGCCATCATCATGAGCGCGGTGAGCGTGGTCAGCACGGCGTGGGCGGCGGTGTCACGCGCGCCGGTCCCGCCCGCGGCGAGGGTGACGACCCCGAGCACCGCGAATTTGATCAGTACGGTGCCCGCCAGCGGCACGCTCACCCTCGCGAGCTTGACGATCTCGCCGATCCGTGGTCTGGCCTGCCCGATCGGGCCGCCGAGCGCGCGACGCAGCAGGAGGCTCGCCACGACCGCCGCCGCGACTCCCCCGGCCACCCACGCGATGCCCACCCCGGTCAGCCCGAGCGACGGCACCAGCGCCACGGTGAGGACGCTCAGCAGCAGCCCGAAGGTCAGGGACGGCCAGAGCACGCTGCGGTTGCGCCCGAGCGCCACCAGGATGGTGCTCGCGCCGCCGGTGGAGGCGAAGACCACGAGGTAGACCGCGACGAGGTACGGCAGCGCGCCCAGCTCGCGCACCACTGCGCCGGGCACCCCCGTGGCGTGCGCCAGCAGCGGAACGCAGATCACCGCGAGCGCCCCGGCCGCGCCGGCGGCCATGCTGAGCCAGCGCGCGTCCCGCACGATCGGCACGGCCGCCGCGGGCGAGTCCCTGTGCTGGGCGACGAACGGCCCCAGCCCGCGCAGCGCGCCCTGCACGGTCGCGGACGCCGGGTTGAGCACGGCGGTCATGACCGCGAAGGCGGCGAGGGCGACGGTGTCGTACCGGCCGAGCACGGAGGTGACCACCAGCGAGCCGATCATGCCCGTGACCATGGCCAGGAAGAGCGGGACGGCCGCCCGGAGCAGGGCGATCACAGGGAGAGACGGCGCGGCGGGAAGTGCCCCATTTCTCTGTAGATCACGACTGGATCCTATGGCCTGGAGCGCACTCCAGGTACTTAGGGTTGCAAACATGGATTACGTCAATCTCGGACGCAGCGGCCTCCAGGTGAGCCCGCTCTGCCTCGGCACCATGAACTTCGGCCCGCTGACCACGGAGGAAGACTCCTTCGCGATCATGGACCGGGCGCATGAGCTGGGGATCAATTTCTTCGACACCGCCAACGTGTACGGCTGGAAACTCGGCGAGGGCATCACCGAGAACACCATCGGCCGGTGGTTCGCTCAGGGCGGCGGGCGCCGGGAGAAGACGGTCATCGCGACCAAGCTGTACGGCGGGATGAGCGACTGGCCCAACGACCAGAAGCTGTCGGCGCTCAACATCCGCAAGGCCTGCGACGCCTCGCTGAAGCGGCTGCAGACCGACTACATCGACATCTACCAGGCCCACCACGTCGACAGGAACACCCCGTTCGACGAGTTCTGGGAGGCCATGGAGACCCTGCGCCAGCAGGGCAAGATCATATACGTGGGCTCCTCCAACTTCGCCGGCTGGCACATCGCCAAGGCCCAGGAGAGCGCCGCCAGGCGCAACACCACCGGGCTGGTCAGCGAGCAGTCGCACTACAACCTGCTCACCCGCGCGGTCGAGCTGGAGGTGTTGCCCGCCTGCGAGGACTACGGCCTCGGCGTGATCCCGTGGAGCCCGCTGGCCGGCGGCCTGCTCGGCGGCGTGCTCCGCAAGATCGACAAGGGCCGGTCGGCCTCGGACGCCATGGTCAAGCAGCTCGAGAAGCACCGCGACAAGATCGAGCAGTACGAGAAGTTCTGCGACGAGCTGAACGAGGACCCGGCGTACGTGGCCCTCGCCTGGCTGCTCAAGCAGCGGGCGGTCACCGCGCCGATCATCGGCCCGCGCACGCTGGAGCAGCTCGACGGCAGCATGCGCACCCTGGAGATCGAGCTGGACGAGCCCGCGCTGGCCCGGCTTGACGAGATCTTCCCCGGCCACCGCACCGCGCCGGAGGACTACGCCTGGTAGCGCTCAGGTCAGCAGGGCGCCGATCACGACGATCAGCAGCAGCAGGCCGAGCACGAGGGGCAACAACCAGGAACGAGGACGATCCACGCCCTGGAGCCTAGCCCCGCTCGGAGGGTGCGAGCGCCCATTCGGCGAGTGACTCGTACCTCACCTGCGGTCCGGTGTGGCTGCGGACGAGACGGACGTGCTCCGCCCGCCACGGCGAGCCGCTGAATCCCGACAGCGACTCGATCAGCGGGCGAAGGTCCGTCTCCGTCTTGGTCCTGGCCAGCGTGAGGTGCGGGTGGAACCGTTTGCCGTCCGTCTGCGCGGCCCCCGCCCGGCGGGCGCCGGCTTTGACGGAGTCGGCGAGCCGGGTCATGGAGTCGCCCGTGACGCCCACCCACAGGACCCTGGCCCGCCGGGCGGACGAGAACGCGCCGAAACCGGCGAAGGCCAGGTCGAGCACGCTGTAGCGGCGCACGGCACGGTCCAGGCGCAGCTCCAGCTCGGGCAGCGCCCGCTCGGGCACCTCACCGAAGAAGGCCAGCGTGATGTGCCAGGTGGCCCGGTCGGGCCAGCGCAGGCCCGGCACCTGCCCGACGTGCGGCGCTATCGCGCGGGACACCTCGTCCAGCGCCTCGTCGGGCGGCACCAGGGCCGCGAAGAGCCTCATGCCATCCGATTGTGCCCCGTGGCGGAGACGGGTCGCTCAAGCCGTGGCGAGCGCCGGCCTGCGTACCCGCGTGCTGATCAGCCGCGTCACGAGGACCGCCAGCCCCGTGCCCGCCAGGACGAGCACGCCCGACAACATGACGCCCGCCCGCGGCCCGCCCAGCTCGGACAGCCAGCCGATGAGCGGCGCCCCGAGCGGCGCCCCGCCGGTGAAGACCAGCATGTAGATGCCCATGACCCGCCCTCGCATGTCGGGGGAGGTGGCGAGCTGGACGCTGGCGTTCGCGGCCGTGTTGATGGTGATCAACGCGATGCCGGTGGGGACCAGCAGCAGCAGGTAGACGGGGTAGAACGGGGCCAGCGCCGTCGCGATCTGGAACAGGCCGAAGCCGATCGCCCCGGCGAAGAGCACCTTGCGCGACAATCGCGCCCTGCGCGCCGCCAGCAGCGCCCCGCCGAGCGCGCCCACCGCGAACATGCTGGAGGCCAGGCCGAACGAGGACGCGCCGGCCTTGAACACCTCGCGGGCCATGAGCGCGATCGACATCGAGAACGACTGCGAGAACATCGACACGAACCCGATGAGCAGCACCGGCATGAGCAGTTCTTCGTGCCGCACCACGTAGCGCAACCCCTCGCGGAGCTGGCCCTTGGCCCTGGGCACGCGCTCGGTGATGTTCAGCTCCGAGCCGCGCATGAAGACCAGGCTGGAGATCACGGCGCCGAACGTCAGCGCGTTGATCAGGAAGATCGGGCCCGTCCCGCCCAGCACGTAGATCAGCAGACCGGCGAGCGCCGGGCCGACCACGCGGGCCAGGTTGAAGATGGAGCTGTTCAGGGCGATCGCGTTGGACAGGTCGTCACGGCCGACCATCTCGACCACGAAAGCCTGCCGCGTCGGCACCTCAACGCAGGAGATCATGCCGAGCAGGAACGCCATCGCGTACACGTGCCACACGTGGGCCGTGCCGGTCATCGTCAGCACGCCTATGGTCAGCGCGAGCGAAGCCATCAGCACCTGGGCGCCGACGAGGATCGGCCGCTTGGGGTAGCGGTCGGCCAGCACGCCGCCGAACATGCCGAACAGCAGCATGGGCAGGAACTGCAGCGCGGTGGCCGTGCCGAGCGCCGCCGCGCTGCCGTTGGTCAGGTCGAGCACCAGCCAGTCCTGGGCGGTGCGCTGCAGCCAGGTGCCGACGTTGGAGACGGCGCCCCCGGCCGCGAACATGCGGTAGTTACGAACCCTGAGCGACCGGAACATTCCGGTCCTGGGTTCTTCCGGCTCCTCTAGATCCGGCTGAGCTTCTCCAGGATGGGCGCCGCCTGCCGGAGAATCGCCCTCTCCTCGGGGGACAGGTCTTTCAGCCGCTGCGTCAGCCACGCCTCCTTGCGGCGCCGCTCCTCCTTCAGCAGCTTCTCGGCGGCCACGGTCACGGTCACGGTCACCTGGCGCCGGTCGGTCGGGTGCGGATGGCGCGCGACCAGGCCGCGTTCCTCGAGCTTGGCGATCACACGCGTCATCGAGGGCGGCTGCACCTTCTCGAGCTCGGCCAATTCGCCGGGGGTTATCCCGAAATGCTGTTCCGTCTGGCTGTCGCGCCCGCTTTGCTCCTCGTTGGCTTGTTCCTCGCTCACTCCTGGCGAGCTCCTGCGCTCGCTCTGATTGTCGCGCCCGCTTCGCCTCTCGTTGGCTTGTTCCTCGCTCACTCCTGGCGAGCTCCTGCGCTCGATGGCGGCGAGCGTCGCGAACTGGGTGGGCGTCAGCGAGTGCGCCGCTGCCTGTCGTCGTAGGCGCCTGGTCAGCCTTGCCAGAGAAACGCGCAAGGCCGAAGCCAGGCCTGCGTCGCTGCGCAGGTCCGTCTTGTGCTGGGGTTTGGTTAGCATGAGTCATTACCTTTGCTAACTATAGGCGAAGGCAGGATATTTCCCTAACCGGTTTTTGCCCTCCTGGATACCAGGAAGCCGCCCCGCACGCGCGAGACGGCTCCCACCTGCTCAGACGCCGAAGAGCGCGCGGATCGGTCCGATCGCGAAGTAGAGCACGAAGAGGATCGTGACCGCCCACAACAGCGGATGGATCTCCCTCGCCTTGCCCCGCACCGCCTTGATCAGCACGTAGCTGACGAAGCCGGCGCCGATGCCGTTCGAGACCGAGTAGGTGAAGGGCATGACCACGACGGTGAGGAACGCCGGGATCGCGATCTCGTAGTCGTTCCAGTCGATGTCGCGGATCGAGGTCATCATCAGGAAGCCGACGACGACCAGCGCGGGGGCCGCGGCCTCGTACGGCACGACCGTGACGAGCGGTGCGAAGAAGATCGCCACCAGGAACAGCAGGCCGGTGACCACGCTCGCCAGCCCCGTGCGCGCGCCCTCGCCGACGCCGGCGGCCGACTCGATGTAGGTGGTGTTGGAGGAGACGGAGCCCGCGCCGCCGGCCGCCGCGCCGATCGAGTCGACGAGCAGGATCTGCTTCGTACGCGGCAGCGTCCCGTCCTCCTGGATCAGGTTCGCCTGGCGGCCGACGCCCACCATGGTGCCCATGGTGTCGAAGAAGTCGGTGATGAGCAGGGTGAAGACGAACAACACGGCCAGCAGCACCGAGATCCGGCTGAACGCCCCGAAGGGATCGAACTCCGTGAACAACACCAGCGGGTTGTGGAAGCCGAGGATCTGCTCGGGCATCGTGGGCACGTTCAGCTGCCAGCCGCCGGGGTTCTCGGCCGAGAACGCGCCCGACTTGGTGAGCAACTCCACGATGATCGCCAGCACGGTAGTGCCCGCGATGCCGAGGAGGATGGCGCCCTTGACCTTCCGCGCCACCATCGCCGCCGTGGCCAGCAGTCCGACCACGAACACGAAGATCGGCCACGAGGTGAGGTTGCCCCCGATGCCCATCTCCAGCGGCGGCCCGGCCGGCACCCGCCGTACGAATCCCGCGTCCACGAAACCGATCAGCGCGATGAACAGGCCGATGCCGACGCTGATGGCGGTCTTGAGCTGGGCGGGAATGGCATGGAACACCGCCACCCTGAGCCCGGTCAGCACCAGGATGGCGATGATGACGCCCTCGAGGAAGACCAGGCCCATAGCCTCCTCCCACGTCATCACGCTGGCCAGGTTGAACGTGACGAAGGCGTTCAGGCCGAGCCCGGCCGCCATCGCGAAGGGCACCCGGCCGATGACGCCCATGAGGATCGTCAGCACCCCCGCCACGAAGGCGGTCCCGGCCGCGACCAGCGCCACGTTCGGCGTCGTGCCGTCACCGATGACCTGCTTGTCCACGTCCGTGCCCGTGGCAATGATGATCGGGTTCAGCACCACGATGTAGGCCATGGTGAAGAACGTGGCCAGGCCACCCCGTACCTCACGGGAGACGGTGGAACCGCGTGCGGAGATTGCGAAGAAATGATCTATTTTGCTACGAGTGTCGCTCACGACGCGAACAGTGGCAGGCGGGGTGAGCTGCGGAAAGAGCCAGTAATGATTTCGAGACCCGATTGCAAGCTAGGGTGGACACGTGAAGCAGCAGTGGCACCCCGACCCTGAGCCGATCAAGACCAACGACACCGCCGCCGTGGCCGTCGGCACCGCCGTGTGGGCCGTCGCCCTGGTCGCTTTGCTGGTCTTCAATCCCGCCCCGGAGAACACGTGGTGGATCTGGACCTGCGTGACCGGGATCGCCTTCGGCCTGTTCGGCATCTGGTTCGTTCGCAGGCCCGGCCGGGAGTGACCGAAGTAGTCCGTTCCGGCTGACATTCGTCATCTCCCGCCGCTCCTCGAAGTCACCCCCAAGTGGTGTTTCCGCCCACTACGTCAGCACATCTCCGGTGAACCATGCTTATAGGCATGAAGAAGCCCATAGCGACATTCCTCCTGGGCGCGGCGGTTCTCACGGCCTGCGGCACCACCGGCGAGCCCGCCCCGGCCGCCAAGGACACGGACACGGGAAGCGTGGCCTGGGCCCAGTGCACGGATCTGGTGGGCCCCGACGGCAAGCCGATCCCCTCGCCCGCCGGCACCGAGTGCGGCACGATCGAGGCCCCCCTCGACCACGCCGACCCCGGCGGCGAGAAGATCGACCTCGCCCTGATCCGGATGAAGGCCACCGGCGACCGGCTCGGCTCGCTCGTGTTCAACTTCGGCGGCCCCGGCGCGTCGGGAGTGGACACGCTGGCGCTGGCCGGCCGGGCCTTCGCCGGCCTGAACGAGCGCTACGACCTGGTCAGCTTCGACCCGCGCGGCGTCGAGCGCAGCGCCGGCGTCAAGTGCGGGGGGCAGGTCGACAAGCTTCTGTCCGCCGAGGCGGAGGCCAACGCGGACCGGCTGGCCAAGGAGTTCGCGCAGGCCTGCCAGAAGGACTCCGGCAAGATCCTGCCGCACGTCGGCACCGTGAACGCCGCGAAAGACCTCGACCTCATCAGAGCCGCGGTCGGCGACAAGCAGCTCAACTATTTCGGCTTCTCCTACGGCACCCACCTCGGCGCCGTCTACGCCACCCACTTCCCCAAGAACGTCGGCCGTTTCGTCCTCGACGGCGCCTTCGACCCGACGGTGACCTTCGATGAGCGCGCCGTCATCCAGGCCACCGGCTTCGACCAGGCCTTCGCGGCCTTCGCCAAGGACTGCGTGGCACAGAGCTGCGAGCTCGGCACCGACCCCGCGGCCGTCGAGAAGAGCGTCGAAAGCCTGCTCGACAAGCTCAAGGCCGAGCCGCTCAAGGTCGGTGACCGCGAGCTCACCTACAGCATGGCCCAGCTAGCCGTCATCACCCCGCTGTACGCCAAGGCGAGCTGGCCGATGCTGGAACAGGCCGCCGCCGCGGCGGTCAAGGGGAACGGCACAGCGCTGCTCGCCCTGGCCGACTCCTACACCGGCCGCAAGGCCGACGGGACGTACTCGACGGCGATGACGAGCCTGCAGGCCATCAACTGCGCCGACAACGCGGACCGGCCCACGGCCGGCGAGACGGCCAAGACCAACGCCAAGATCAAGAAGATCTTCCCCATTCTGTCGGTCGAGGGCTCGAGCGAGGCGTGCGCCCACTGGCCGGTGCCCGGGAACGACGACGCCAAGCGCGTCGACGCCACGGGCTCCGCCCCCATCGTCGTGGTCGGCACCAAGGGCGACCCGGCCACCCCCTACCGGTGGGCCCCCGCGCTCACCGAGCAGCTCAAGACCGGTGTCCTGGTCACCTACGAGGGTGAGGGCCACGGCGCCTACCTGACCGGCAACGGGTGCGTCATGAAGACGGTGGACGCGTACCTGCTGGAGGGCAGGGTGCCGGGCGAGGGCACCACCTGCGCCGCCTGACCGCCTCCGCGATCGCCGCACCCCCACGCGCCACCGGACGCGCGGGGGTGCCCGTCCGGGGTCAGGAGAGGTCGGCCTCGGCGAGCAGGAGAGGAACCGCCTGGGGATCACGCAGCAGGGCGGCCACCGCGAGCCGGTCGTTCCACTGCCCCGTGGCCCACGCCAGCCCTCTGGCCAGCCCGTCGACCCCCGTGCAGTGCACCGCCCCCTCGAAGAACCGCCACGAGCACTCGACCCCGTCGACGAGCAGTTTCTCGTGCTGGACGTACGTCTCGGGCGCCGTGGGCAGCAGGGAACGCACCTCGCGGGGCACCTGCAGGACCTCACCCTGGGAGGTGACCTCGCCGGAGGTGAGCTCTCCCGCCAGGGGCAGGTCGAGCAGCTCCGACAGCGCCTCGGCCAGATCGTAGGGGGCCAGCACCAGCGGCCGGTCGGTGACGAGCTGCAGCAGGTCGGGGGCTTCGACCACCACGACATCGTCGGCCGGGGCCACCACGATGGAGCCCTTCTGCACCGTGCGCACGCGGGAGGGCGGCGCGACCCTGGAAGGGTCGACGGCGGCCAGGGCGACCCACAGGGCGCGCAGTTGCGCCCGGTCGACCTCGATCGACTCGTCGGCCATGAGGTCGAGCAGCTCTTCGGGACCGCCGTGGGAGTCGAGCAGCGCCGGCAACGTGGTGCGTACGCCGAGCATGGACAGGGCGCCCTCGTCGAGGCCCGCGGGCGCGTCGGTGTAGAGGCCCTGCAACAGGGGGTCGGCGCCGGGGAGCCGAAGCTCCAGCGGCTTGCGCCCGCCGAGCACGGGATGGCGGGCCAGCCACCACGCCGTGTAGGAGGGCACCTCCACGCCCTCGACGCGCAACGGGTGGAGGGCGGCACGCAGCGGCGGCCTGGTCAGCAGCTCGAGCGCGGCCGGCCAGTCGGCCACGAGCTCCAGGTCGCGCACCGCCACGAACTCGGGCACCAGCGGCGGCACGTCGAGCTCGGGCAGCAGGTCGAGCACGTGGTCGAGCCAGTCGTCCTCGCCGTCGAGGTCGTGGTCGCACTCGTCCTGGTCGAGCAGCACGTCGGACTCGTGCACGAGCGCGAACCCGTCGAGCACCCCGGCGGCCGCGAGCACGCGCGAGCCGTAGGTCTCCGCCAGCTCCGAGGCGGCCACGCCGAGGTGGGTGTCGGGCTCGATCAGCCCGGCCAGCGCCCCGTCGGCCAGCATGAGCTCGCCCGCCGGATAGAGCTCGCCGTCGGCGCCGCGCAGGGCCAGCTCGGCCAGCCACGGCGCCTCGCCGGGCGCCAGCCCGGACGCCTCCACCAGGGACAACACGGCCCGCGCCACCGGCTCGGGGTCGGGGCTGTCGAGCGACTGCGCGACGGCGGCCTTGGTCAGCGGGTCGTCGAGAATCGTGCGGGGGGTGGCCTCGGCGGCGCCGAGCCGCAGGAGCGCGGGATGGGCGGCCTCCTGGTGCACGATGCGCAGCCCGAGCGGCGTCAGGTCGAGGTCGGCGCCGCCGTCGGTCAGGATGAGCGTGCCGCGCGGCCCTCGCACGAGCCGGCCGTCGGTGAGCGGCACCGGCAGCGCGCCCAGCGACTCGGGATCGTCGACGGGCAGCACGTCGTAGAGCGAGCGCCACCACGCCGGCTCGCGCGCCTCCACGGCCTCGCCCGACAGCAGGTCGACGACGTCGGCCAGCTCGACCCTGCGCACGCCCAGCGACGTCATCGCCGGATGCCTGGCCGGCCATCCGGCGGGCAGCAGCCCGGGAACGAAGCCGGCGACCGTCTCGAGCAGCTCGGCGGAGGCGCCCGCCACGACGGCGGCCTCGCGGCCCGCGACCACCCATCCGTCGTCGCCCGGCTCGGCCGCCGGGTGCTCGACCCGCCACTCGGCGTCGGGCTCGTAGACCTCGGCCTCGGCGAACGAGGGTGTCTGGACGGCCGGCGCGGGCGCCGACAGCGCAGGCAGCAGCGGCGTCTCGGGCAGCCGGGCCAGCACGGCCCTGCGGATGCGGGCGTCGAGCTCGCCCTTACCCATGAGGGACGGGACCAGGTCGAGCAACTTGGACGTGCGCGGCAGCTCCTGGAGCAGCCGGACGTAGGCGTCGGCCACCCGCTCGACCAGGAAGTCGGTGAGCAAGCCCTTGGCGACGTGGCGGCGGTCGGTGGCCATCGGGAACGACGCGATCAGCAGCGCGGGCAGGTCGAGCGGCTCGTCGCTGGGTGTGGGCGCGTGCACGACGGCCGGCACCGTGCCGGGCGGCGAGCCCGGCTCGCCGGTGCCGGTCACCGGGACCGCCCAGCGCAGTGACCAGTAGGGGCGGGCACGCTCCTCGGTGGGCCTGTCGGCGAAGAGCCTGCTCACCTCGCCGGGCGTGAACTCGCCCGACTCCGACACGACGTGCCAGCCGTCGGCGACGACCGTGCGGTCCGACCCGTCGACGTCGATCTCGATGGACTCCAGCGCGGGCATGCCGAGCAGCAGCGCGGGGCTGGTCTCGGTGAGCATCCGCCGGACCGCGTCGACGGCGGCCTGGTCGCGCAGCGGAAGGCGGACGAGCGTGTCGAAACCGTCGGGTACGTCGAGCGGCGGCGCGTCGTACGGCAGCCGCAGCAGCGGGACGTGCCCCGAGCGGTCGGCCAGCTCGGGAGCGAGCTCGGGGATCTCCGCCACCGCGGCGGAGGTGTCGGCGCGCGACCAGCGCACGGAGCCGTGCCCGCGCGAGCCGATGACCGGCTCGTCGCAGACCGAGACCACCGCCGCGAACCCGACGCCGAAGCGCCCCGCCGCGCCGGCGTCGTCGCGCTTGCCGGAGACACGCAGCGTCGACAGGCCCTCGACGCCCGTGGCGTCGAGCGGCGCGCCGGTGTTGGCGGCCGTCAGCACGCTGCCCTGGAGGGTCAGCCGCAGCACCCCTGGCACGCCCGCCTGCAACGCCGCGTCGGCGGCGTTCTGCGCCAGCTCGACGATCAGCCGGTCGCGGTAGCCGCCGAGCGCGAAGTCCTCCTCCGCGTTGGCGTCTTCGCGGAACCGGGCAGGCGAGGCCGTCCAGGCGGAGAGCACGGCCGCTCGCATCCGGTCGGTGCCGTAGGTGTCGCTCATCTATCACGATCCTGGTGTGAGGGTAGGGGGCCACCGTAGGTTAGCGGCCTTCACCGACAGGTGAGGCGCATCCGCGCCCACCTACCCTCACGGCGCCGCGCATGCGCCCTGAGGAGTGGCCGACCCCTCCT
Organism: Nonomuraea sp. B5E05; assembly: GCF_039880665.1. NCBI lineage: Bacteria > Bacillati > Actinomycetota > Actinomycetes > Streptosporangiales > Streptosporangiaceae > Nonomuraea > Nonomuraea sp. B5E05. Next base: position 50,198 of record NZ_JBDPMJ010000029.1, on the reverse strand, counting down.
GCCGCGCGGGCGGCTCAGGAGTGGCCGAGCTCCTCGGAGGCGGACGCGTCGACCGAGCCCGTCTCCTCCTCCATCAGGTCGTAGCCCAGGTCGTCGAGGATGGGGATGGCCTGCTCCATGGGGGCCGGCAGCACGGCGGCCTCCGAGTGGGCGCCGCAACCGTGGTCGGCGGCCACCACCTTGCCGTCGTCCGGCGCGTATTCGTTGGCGCAGACGCCGAACGACAGCCGGAGCTCACCCGCGAGCAACCAGTAGAAGCCGCAGGTGGAGCACTGCGCGGGAGCGGCGTGTGCGATCGGAGTGTGCGGCCCGTGCTCGCCCGCGTGCCAGCGTCTGGCAGCCCGGTCTCTGCCGATGGCCGAGAGCACACGGGCTCGGCCCAGGCCGTATTCGAAAACCATCTGGCGGTCGGTGTCATCGTCGGTTTCGGTGAAACCCGGCACCAGCCTGTCGTCGTCTTCCGCGGTCGGCAGCAGATCACCCACGCCGAGGTCGCCCGGCCGCAGCCGCTCGCTCCACGGCAGCCACTCGGGCGCCAGCAGCGCCCCCGAGCCGGGCAGGAGGACCGCCTCGCTGACCGTGACCTTCTTCGCGCGGGAGGCACGCGTGACGGTGACAGCCCAGCGCCAGCCGCGATAGGCGCGGTCGAGACAGGCGAAATAGTGGGTGACGATCCGGTCGCCCTCGCCTTCGTAGCCGAGGTGCTCGCCTGGCTCGCCCGGACGCGCCAGCTCCTCGGCCGCGGCGCGCGCCAGATCGACCGCAGCGGCACAGGCCTGGTCGGGAGCGGAGACGCGGGCCCTGGTGCGGCTCATCGGACCGCCTCCGCCGAAAGGTGCTGTTCGCTCACACTTCATTCTCACCCATGGCGGGACCTAAGAGTCCCACAACGGGGGATCCCGCTCCGAGATCGCGGGCGAATCGGGTAAGACTGGTAGGCGTGCAGGGAGGCTGGGAGCGGGCGCGCGAGGTCTCGCGGCGGATGGCGCACGGCGTCGCCGACGCGGGTCGTGCCACTCTGCGCGCGAGCAGGGCCACGGCCAGCGGCACGGCGCGGGCGGGCAAGGTCACCGCGAAGGGCGCGCAGAAGGTCGGCCGGGCCACGCGCCGCCTCACCCACGCCGACGGCGCCGACCGCACCGGGCTCGGCCGCCTGATCGAGTTGTCGGCGGGCAACAGCGCGAGCGACGCGCTGGTCACGGTGGCGCTGGCGAGCACGGTGTTCTTCGGGGTGCCCGTGGGTGAGGCGCGCGGCTCCGTCGCTCTCTACCTCGTCATCACGATGTTGCCGTTCGCACTGCTGGCGCCGTTCGTGGGGCCGATCCTCGACAGGTTCAGGTCGGGGCGGCGCTACGTGATAGCGGGCACGCTGTTCGGGCGGGGCCTGCTGTGCTTCGCGATGGCCGCCGCGGTGGGGCCCGGCGACCTGCCGACGTTGTTCATCGGGGCGCTGGGCGTGCTGGTGTTGTCGAAGGCGCACAACGTGTCCAGGGCGGCGATCATGCCGAGCGTGCTGCCCGCCGACATCACGCTGGTGTCGGCGAACGCGAGGGTGGCGCTGTTCACGCTGGTCGCCGCGGGTGTGGCGGTGCCGGTCGGGGCCGGGCTGACCGCGTGGCTGGGCAGCGCGGCGGTGCTGCGCATCGCGATGGTGGGCTTCCTGCTGCTCGGGGTCGCCGCCGTACGCCTGCCGCGGCACATCGACTCGCCCGACCTGGAGGAGGAGGGCGCCGCGCCACGCTGGCGCACGCTGCTCAAGGTGGGCCCCACGGTCGCCGAGGCCGTCTGGGCCAACGTGGCCGTCCGGGTCTTCTCCGGGTTCCTGCTGTTCTTCCTGCTGTTCCTGGTGCAGGACCGCGCGGTGCCGTGGCTGGCGGCGACGCAGTCGCAGGCGGCGGCCGATCCGTTCTTCGACATCCCCAAGACGATCGCGCTGCTCGCGGCCGCGGCCGGGCTGGGCGGCCTGGCGGGCGCCGCCGTCGCCAACTGGACCCGCAACCACGCGCCGCAGCTCATCGTGCTGGCCACGCTGGCCGTGACCAGCGTGACCACCATCCTGACCGCGATCTTCTTCGGCCTGTGGGCCGCGCTGGCGATCTCGCTGGTCACGGCGTTCGCGCAGGAGCTGGGCAAGCTGGCGCTCGACGCGATCGTGCAGCGGGAGATCGGCGAGGAGGTGCGCTCGTCGACGTTCGGCGTGGTCGAGGCCGTGCTCCAGCTCGCCTGGGTGTTCGGCGGCCTGGCCGGGCTGGTGCTCTCGCTGTCGGAGAGCAGCACGGCCGGGCTGGTCACGCTGGCGGTCGCGCTGACCGCCGCGCTCGCGTGGCTGCTGGTCTCCAGGATCAGGCACACGCGCGCCGCCGACGCCAAGCTGCACCGGCGGCGCGCCGAGGCCGCCGCCGACCAGCCTCAGCAGCGCCAGGACACCCTCGACCCGACCAAGCCGCTGACCAATCCCAACGGCTGAACGCGTTACGCGTCGAGGTCGTCGGCGACCGCCCGCAGCACCTGCGCGATCTTCTTGGTGTGCGCCGCGTCGGGGTGCTTGCCCCGCTGGTAGGAGGTCGACACGCCGTCGAGCAACTTGATCAGGTCTTCGACGATGACCACCATCTCGTCCGGCTTCTTCCGCTTGCCCTTGGGCTTGGCCTTGGCCAGCGTCGGCGGCTGCTCGAGGATCCGGACCGAGAGCGCCTGCTGGCCCCGGCGGCCCTCGGCCACGCCGAACTCGACCTTCTGGCCTGGCTTGAGCGGGCCTGCGCCGGTGGGCAGCGCGGATGAATGCACGAAGACCTCACCGCCGTCGTCGCGGGTGAGGAAGCCGAATCCCTTGTCGGCGTCGTACCACTTGACCTTGCCACTCGGCACAGGAGGACCTCGTTCAAACAGTCGAAAACGAAGGATGGATGGATGTAGGTTATGCCCCGAAGAGCGCCAGGGCGACCGGGTAAATGGCGGCGAATTACCCAAGTTCCGCTTGGGTGCGCCAGCCGGCGAACCAGGCGGCGAAATCGGTCAGGTCGGTCAGCGCCACGTCCGCTCCGTGATCTCGCAGCTCTCCAGCCGTGTACGGGCCCGTCGCGACGGTCACGCTCACCGCGCCGCCCGCACGTGCCGCTTCGATGTCCGCGACATGGTCACCAACATAGGCCGCCGCGCCGAACCGCGCGAGTGCCGATCCCTTCTCGGTGCCGAACGCCGAGCCGACCACCTCGTCCACGGGCAACCCCAGCAGCTCGACCGTGCCGATCGCGTCCCTGAGGTTCTTGGCGGTGACCACGATGACCCGCCCGCCGGCCGCGTGTACGGCCTCGATCGCGTCGTACGCACCCGCCATCGCCGTATGCACAGGAACCCCGAGTTCCGGATATATCTGGCGGTAAAGTTCGGCTGCCGCGGGCACCTCCTCGGGCGGCAGCCAGTTGGCCAGTTCCCTCTCCAGCGGAGGGCCCAGCCTCTCCACGATCGCCGCACTGTCGAAGCGCACACCAAGGCGGACGGCCAGCTCGTCGTACGTGGCCGCGATCCCCGCCCGCGTGTCCGCCAAAGTCATGTCAAGGTCGAACCCCACCGAAGTCACCACATGAGAAGGATGCCAAACAGTGCCCTACTCCCCGTAACGGGCCCTTGTTCTTGAACCCTAGTAATGGGAAGAAAGGAATTACTTATCGGAGAGGAGCGGCCGTGACCAACACCCCCAGACCGCCGCAGGCCGGAGACCGGCTCGTCGCCTCCTCCGCCCCGTCCCGCCCGCACCGGCCCGCCAGGCCCGGCGGCCGGATCGCGACGCCGTGGCGGCGTACGGTGTCGGCGGCGGCCTACCTGGTGAAGGTGGCCTGCAGGGTGGCCGCGCTCTCCGTGTTGCTCTACGCGGTGTTCACCGTGTTCAAGGCCAACCCGGCCAACATCTGGTACCAGTTCGTCGAATCGCTCGCCGCATGGTTGTCCCTGGGCCTGGCCGGCCTGTTCCAGCTCGCCGATCCGCGCTGGACGGCGCTCGTCAACTACGGCCTCGCCGCGATCGTGTGGCTGATCATCGGCTCCGCGCTGGCGGGCCTGATCCGGCGCGCCGCTCCGTGAGGGCGACGGTGGGCCGTTCCGGGTAACGGCTACGCTCCTTACCGGAGGTATCAGGATAGACATGACCAGATCGACCCGTGAGCGGATCGTCGACGAGGCTCTGCGACTGTTCGCCGAGCGGGGCTACGCCGCCACGTCCGTGGCCGAGATCGAGGCCGCCTCAGGGCTGTCCCCCGGCGCCGGAGGGCTCTACCGGCATTTCAAGTCCAAGTACGAAGTGCTCGCCGCGGCGATCAACCAGCACGCCGCGCGCACCAGGAGCCAGGTGGCGGATAGCCTGGCCGAGCTGAGCGCCATGGAGGCGTCGGCGGACCTGGAGGAGCGCCTGGCCCACATGTGCCGCGCGGGGCTGGCCAAGGTGCGCGAGGAGTCGGAGCTGACCCGGGTGTTCTTCCGCGACCTGAGCCAGTTCCCCGAGCTGGTCGCCGTGGTCAGGCAGGGGCTGCTGCAGCCCATGTTCGACGCGATCGTCACCTGGTTCATGGCGCAGCCCGAGTACCGCGACGTGGATCTCGACTGGGCGGGCATCGCGGCCGTGCTCGGCGGCTCGGTCGTGCACTACCGGCTGTTCCAGGAGACCGTGGGCGAGCTCCCCGGGCACGCGGAGAAGGACCAGTTCGTCACCGCGTGGGTACGCCTGGCCGTCGGCCTGCTCCCCAGCCCGGCGCCCGTCAGGTGACGTCGAGCAGCCGGTAGGCCAGCCACACCACGCCCAGACCCGTACCGATCATGAACATGGTCCCGCTGACGTCGAAGAACTGCGTCAAGAACGCCGACAGCCCGGCCTCCGTGCCGACCCGCAGGCCGCCGATCAGCACTCCGCCCACCGAGTAGCCGAGCATCGGCGCGCCGATGCCGAGGACCTTGTCGCGGATCGTCCAGGTGTCGCTGAACAACACGAGCGCGGCGCCGAGCGCCCACACCATGACCGGCACCTGGAAGATCGCCACGGGCGGCAGGTCGAACGGCACCAGCAGCGCCGCCACCACCAGGATCACCATCGCGGCGGTGTCGCGCGGGTGCTCCTTGACGATGGTCCTGGCGTCCCTGCCGTCGGTGGCCAGCGGGTTGGCGCTGAACATGGCGACCTTGCGCAACCCCGCGAACGGCAGGTCCATGCCGGGCCGCCGGGTCAGACGCTCCTGAGCGATCCCGCGGTGCTCGCGCACGCCCGGCGGCAGGTCGCGGTCGTCGGCGACGGCGGCGAAACGCAGCGTGGCGCCGGCCTCCTCCAGCGGGGTGCCGGAAGCCGGCGCGGTGCCTGACGCGGGGGTCGTGCCGGGCGCGGTGGTAGAGGCGGCGGTGGGGGTCGTGACGGGCGTGGTGGTGGGGGCCGCCGGCGGTCTGGAGCGCAGCGTCGCGATCCCGGCCGCGGCCAGCCGGCCGGCCTCGCGCTCGACCAGCGCGGCCGGATCACCGAACCTGGCCAGCACCTTCGACACATCGCGCGGTCTCCTGCCGCCGCCCAGCTCGGTCTCGATCCTGGCCCGCAGCCGCTTGGCGAAGTCGAGCCGCTGGTCGGCTCTGAGCACGCCGTGCGCGGCGTCGGCCGCCTTGGAGACGTAGTTCAGCACCTGCTGGTCGGCTCGCTCAATCACGTCAAGCAATGCTGCCCCAATCGGGGTGCACATACCATGGCAACGATGGAGTTCACGGAGTGGATCAGGGGACGCACCGACGGACAGCTGCGGGTGCTCGTGTCCGCGCGTCCCGAGCTGATCACTCCGGTGCCCGCGCATCTGGAGGGCCTGGCGTCGCGCGCGGCCAGCCCTTCGGCGATCGGCAGGGTGCTCGACCGGCTCGACCGGTTCACGCTGGCGGTCGTCGAGACGCTCGCCGTCCAGCCAGGGCCGACATCCAGGAAACAGTTGCGCGACCTCATCGGCGCGGCCCTGGACGGCGACCAGGAGACGGGGCGGGCCGACCCCGAGCCCGAGCTGTCGGTGGCGCTCGGCAGGCTGTCCGACCTCGCCCTGGTCTACGGTCCCGACGACGCCCTCGACCTGGGCCCCGGCGTGCGCAAGGTGCTCGAAGACCCGGCAGGGCTCGGCCCGAGTGCCGTCGACGCGTTCCGGCACCACGCGCCCGAGCACCTGGAGGAGATGGCCGACGACGTCGCGCCGGGCACTGAGGGGCCGGGCAAGGAGCGGCTGGCGGCGGCGCTGGCCGAGCCCGCCGCGCTCGTCGGCGCCGTCTCGGCCGAAGCCAGGGGCGCGCTCGACCAGCTCGCCTGGGGCCCGCCGACCGGGCGGGTGCCCAACGCCAGGCGAGAGGTGCGCGTGGCCTGCGCCCGTTCGCCCATCGAGGAACTGCTCGCGCGTGGCCTGCTGGCGGCCACCGGCGAGGAGAGCGTGACGTTGCCCCGCGAGGTGGGCCTCTACCTGCGCGGCGGGCGGGTGCACCGCGGTCTGCGGGCCACGCCGCCACCGCTCGAAGGGACCGCGCGCGACCCGGAGCTGGCCGACCGCACGGCGGCCGGGCAGGCGTTCTCGTTCGTCAGGTCCGTCGAGGAGCTGTGCGAGCGATGGGGCGCCGATCCGCCGGGCGTGCTGCGCACCGGCGGGCTGGGCGTACGCGACCTGAAACGTACGGCGGGCGAGCTCGACCTGCCCGAACGGGTGACGGCGCTGGTCGTCGAGGTGGCGCACGCGGCCGGCCTGATCGCGGCGGGTGGCGGCGTCGACGGCGAGTGGCTGCCGACCTCCGGCTACGACCTGTGGCGGATCAGGCCGGCCGCCGACCGGTGGATCACGCTGGCGGCCACCTGGCTGCGCATGGACCGGGTACCCGGGCTGGTCGGCGACCGGAGCGCAGGAGCTCGCCGGGAGAGAGCGGGCACAGCGATGCCAACGAGCGGCGAAGCGGGCGCGACCATCAAACACAGCAGCGCAGGAGCTCGCCGGGAGAGAGCGGGCACAGCGATGCCAACGAGCGGCGAAGCGGGCGCGACCATCAAGCACAGCAGTGGCAAACGCGGCGACGAGCGCGACAGGCCGCTCAACGCCCTCCACGCCGACCTGCGCCGCTCGTCCGCCGCGGCGGTCAGGGAGGCCACGCTGCGGGTGCTGGCCTCCGCCCCCGGCCTCGCGCCCGAGCGGGACTCCGTGCTCGAACGGCTGGCGTGGGAGCAGCCGCGCCGCCGGGGGCCGCTGCGCGAGCAGCTCATCGAGTTCGCGCTGCGGGAGGCCGAGCAGGTGGGCATGACCGGGCTGGGCGCGCTGGCCCGGCACGGGCGGGCGCTGATCGAGGGCGACGACCCGGCCGGGGTGCTCGCGCCGCTGCTGCCGGAGCCCGTCGACCACGTGCTGCTCCAGGCCGACCTCACCGCCGTCGCACCGGGCCCGCTGACCAGCGAGCTCAACCGCTGGATGGCGCTCACCGCCGACGTCGAGTCGAAGGGCGGGGCCACGGTCTACCGGTTCAGCGAGGGCTCCGTACGCCGGGCGCTCGACGCGGGGCACGGAGCGGAAGAGCTGCTGTCGGTGCTCGGCCGCCACTCGGCCACGCCGGTGCCGCAGGCGCTGTCCTACCTGGTGACCGACGTGGCCAGGCGGCACGGCCGCATCCGCGTGGGCACCGCGAGCGCGTACATCCGGTGCGACGATCCGGCGCTGCTCGACCAGATCACCGCCGACCGCCGCTCCGCCGCGCTGCGGCTGCGCCGGCTCGCTCCCACCGTCATCGCCTCCCGCTCCTCGCGGGCGGCGCTCGTCGACTCGCTGCGCGCCATGGGGTACGCCCCGGTCGCGGAGTCGATCGAGGGCGACGTGATCGTCTCCCAGCTCGAAAGCCGCCGCACCGAGGGCACGGCGCCGGTGCGCACCATCGCGTCGGCGAACGGCCTCGACCCGGAGGTGGCGGCGGCGGCCGTACGCGCGCTGCGGGCCGGCGACGCGGCGCACCTGGCGCGGCGCGAGCCCGTCGACGCGCCCAACGGCCAGGTGCCGCGCGGGCCCGCCACCGCGACGATCTCGGCCCTGCAGGAGGCGATCAAGCAGGGCGTGCGCGTGTGGATCGGCTATCTCGACTCCCAGGGCAACGCGACGTCACGCATCCTGGAGCCGGCCCGGATGGAGGGCGGCTACCTGACCGCCTACGACGAGACCAGAGCCGCCGTGCACCGCTTCGCCCTCCACCGCATCACGGGCGTGACCGGCCTCTGACGCGGGCCCGGCCGGTGAAGGCCACGGTCAGCGCGCCGGCTCTCCGTCGCGGACCAGCCGCGTGGCCAGTTGGACCACCGCGGCGGGCGTCGGCAGAGTGAGCGCCTGGTTCCTGGCGTCGGCCAGCTGCTCGGCGCCGGTGCCCGCGCGCGGCCCGTAGGTGCTCAGGCACAGGTCGAACAGCTCGCCGGGGTCGGGGGCGCACCACGGCTGCTCCACCTCGACCGCCTGGGAGGGCCCGCCGTTCCTGGTGATGACGAGGTATGAGCCCAGCTCGGCCAGCTTGCGTGCGAGGTTGACCAGCTCGATCCGCTCGGCGCCGGCCGCGATCCAGTCGTGCAGCACGTACGCCTGCCCGGGCCCGTAGTCGGTCGCGGAGAGCAACTCCAGAGCGGTGGCGGCCGGGGACAGCACCGTGATCGTGCTCTCGGCCAGCGACATGCGTGAGAGCAGGGCGATGGCCCCTAATCGTTTGCCGCTCTCCTCCGCGCCCACGAGGACCAGCAGGTGCCGCATGGCCAGGCGGCGCACCGCCTCGGGGAAGCAGCCCGGCTCCCGGTAGGAGCGGAGCAGGATGTCGGCCTCCCGCCGGCTGAGGTCGTGCGTGACCTGGTCGGTCGTGGCGCGCGGCCGGTCGTTGACGGCGATGACGCTCGTACTGAGCGTTATGGTGTCGAGGTCGATCTCGCCTGGTTCAGGCGTGTCGGTCACGAAGCCACCTCGGTGGTTGACTGGAAATTTGTCTACAGGAAAGACGGAAGATCAAAAACTTTCTTCTTTTTCCACGAAGGCAATACAGAGCGTCACAACAGCGCTCCGAACAGGCCTTATGCGCGACTCACGGGTTTATGGGGACACGTCGACCACTCCCTTCGCCTAGATCTTCCACCATGCGGCGATCGAGGTCGAGCAGAAAGCACAAATGGCCACGGCCGGAGCTTTATATCGATTAACCGACCCCGGCGAGTATCGTCCGCATGGGCCCGTCAAGGGTGCCCGGGCACGACATCAAGGGTTGACGGCGCAACGTCATTCGCATCAGGTTGGGCATGTGACCGCGCAGACGCTGGGCAGGCTGGCCGAGGAGTCATGGAGCCGCTTCGACGACCACGACGCGATGTTCTACGACGGGGTGTGGCTCCGCAGCCACGCGCTCGCCGAACGCGCGCGCCGCATGTGCGGCGGATTCGTCGAAGCCGGCATCCGGCCCGGCGACCGGGTGGCCGTCATGATGGCGACCTCGCCCGAGGTGCCGCTGCTCTACCAGGCGTTGTGGGCGGCGGGCGCGGTGGTGACGCCGGTGGTGTTCCTGGTGGGGCCCGCGGAGCTGCGGCACATCCTGCTCGACAGCGGCGCCCGCGCGATCGTCACCTCGCCCGAGCTGGAGGAGACCGTACGCGCCGCCGCCGTCGACATCCCGATCTTCGTGGACACGGCCGAGCTGGAGCGGGCCTCCGAACACGGGCTCGTGCACAGGGACCCCGGCGACCTGGCCGCGCTCATGTACACCGGCGGCACCACGGGCAAGGCCAAGGGCGTCATGCTGAGCCACCAGGGCCTCTGGCAGGTGGCCAGGGCCGCCTACGAGCTGTCCCGCCAGGAGGGCAGGAACCGCGTGCTGGTGCCCGTACCGCTGTCCCACGCGTACGGGCTGATCACCTCGGTCGCCTCGATGCACGCCACGGAGCCGCAGCAGGCGGTGCTGATGCGCTGGTTCGAGCCGAAAGCGTTCCTGTCGCTGGCCGCCGAGCAGCGCGTCCAGTACGGCACCGTCGTCCCGTCCATGATCCAGATGCTTCTCGCCGAACCGCTGGAGTCGCATCCGCTGCCCGACCTCGCCTTCCTCACGTGCGGCGCGGCCCCGCTCGGCAGGGAGACGCTGGCGGAGTTCGAGCGCAGGATGCCGGGCGTGCAGATCCTGGAGGGCTACGGGCTGACCGAGACCAGCGCCGTGACGACCTTCAACCCGCCGGACCGGCGCAGGGTCGGCAGCGTCGGCCTGCCGCTGCCCGGCTACACGATCACCATCCGCGACAGCGAGGGCGAGGCCACGGAGCCCGGGGACATCGGGGAGATCTGCGTCTCCGGCGAGTCGCTGATGCTCGGCTACTGGGGCGAGCACGAGCCCGATCCCGAGGGCACGGCGCTGGCCGGTGGCGAGCTGCGTACGGGCGACATCGGCTGTGTGGACGACGACGGCTACCTCTACATCGTCGACAGGAAGAAGGACCTGATCATCCGCGGCGGCTTCAACGTGTTCCCCCGCGACGTGGAGGACGCGCTCAACCAGCACCCCGACGTGGTGATGTCGGGCGTCGTCGGCCGTCCCGACCCGCGCGTCGGCGAGGAGGTCGTTGCGTTCGTGCAGCTCAGGCCGGGCGCCGAGGCCGGGGCCGAGGAGCTGATCGGGTGGGCCCGCGACCGGGTCGGCCGGGTGAGATATCCGCGGGAAGTGAGGTTCGCCGACTCGATCCCGGTCACGAGCGTGCTCAAGCTCGACCGCAAGGCGCTGCGCGCGCTGCTCGGCTGAGGAGCCGCGAGCACGTCACGGCCGCACCGAGTAGGTTCTCTCGGTCAGCCGCGCCTCAATTCCGTGATAAGTGTTGACCTGTCTGGAGGTGACCATGAGCCAGCAAGACCCGTCGGGCTATCCGTACCAGCCGTACGGCGCGCCCTACGGCGAGCAGCCGCCCCCGCAGTACGGCTACGGCTACGGCTATCCCCCGCCTCCGCGCGACGAAGGCCCGCTCGCCAACGCGATCGTCTCGCTCGTGCTCAACCTCCTCGCGCTCGTCTCCTGCTGCAACGTCCTCGGCCTGCCGGGCGCGATCCTCGCGGGACTGGCGCTGAGCAAGTCGCGCACCGAGCCGCACACCGCCCGCACGATGGTGATCTGGAGCTGGGTCCTGTTCGGGGTGGGCTTCGTGCTGGGCATCGGCACGATCCTCTTCCTGGGCCTCAACGGCTACCTCGACGACTGACGGAGCTCAGCGGGTCGCTGCGAGACCGCGTCCCAGGGCGGCAGGACTAATCCTGACGCCCTGAATGTTGCACACTGGAGCGGCCGAGCCGGGATCAGGAGACGATGGTCCTGCAGGGCCCCGCCCCAACCCCACGGAGACAAGCCAGTGAGCGATGGACCGCTGATCGTCCAATCGGACAAGACGCTGCTGCTCGAGGTCGACCACGAGCGGGCCGACGCGTGCCGCAAGGCGATCGCGCCGTTCGCCGAGCTCGAGCGCGCCCCCGAACACGTGCACACCTACCGCGTCACCCCGCTGGCGCTGTGGAACGCCCGCGCGGCCGGGCACGACGCCGAGCAGGTCATCGACGCGCTGATCAGCTTCAGCCGCTACCCGGTGCCGCACGCCCTGCTGGTCGACGTCGCCGAGACCATGGCGCGCTACGGCCGCCTGCGGCTGGACAAGGACCCCGCCAACGGCCTGGTGCTGACCTCCACCGACCGGGCGGTGCTGGAGGAGGTGCTGCGCTCCAGGAAGATCCAGCCGATGCTGGGCGAGCGGCTCGGCCCCGACTCCGTGATCGTGCACCCGAGCGACCGGGGCAACGTCAAGCAGGCCCTGCTCAAGCTCGGCTGGCCCGCCGAAGACCTGGCCGGCTACGTCGACGGGGAGCAGCACCCGATCACGCTGAAGCAGGACGACTGGAAGCTGCGCCCCTACCAGCAGGAGGCGGCCGACGCCTTCTGGCACGGCGGCTCCGGCGTGGTCGTGCTGCCGTGCGGGGCGGGCAAGACGCTCGTCGGCGCGGCCGCCATGGCGCACGCCCAGGCCACCACGCTGATCCTGGTGACGAACACGGTCTCCGCCCACCAGTGGAAGACCGAGCTGCTCAAGCGCACGTCGCTGACCGAGGACGAGATCGGCGAATACTCCGGCACGAAGAAGGAGATCCGCCCGGTCACCATCGCCACCTACCAGGTGATGACCACCAGGCGGAAGGGCGTCTACAGCCATCTGGAGCTGTTCGACGCCCGCGACTGGGGTCTGATCGTCTACGACGAGGTGCACCTGCTGCCCGCCCCGATCTTCAGGATGACCGCCGACCTGCAGGCCCGCAGGCGGGTCGGGCTGACCGCGACGCTGGTGCGCGAGGACGGCCGCGAGGGCGACGTGTTCTCGCTGATCGGCCCCAAGCGTTACGACGCGCCGTGGAAGGAGATGGAGAACCAGGGCTGGATCGCGCCGGCAGACTGCGTCGAGGTGCGGGTCACGCTCACCGACGACGAGCGGCTGGCGTACGCGATGGCCGAGTCGGAGGAGCGCTACCGGTTCTGCGCGACCACGCCGTCCAAGACGCAGGTGACCGAGGCGCTGGTCCGCCGCCACCTGGGCGAGCAGGTGCTGGTCATCGGCCAGTACATCGACCAGCTCGACGAGCTCGGCGAGCACCTCAACGCGCCGGTCATCAAGGGCGAGACCCGGGTCAAGGAGCGTGAGCGCCTCTACCAGGCCTTCCGCGACAAGGAGATCCAGGTGCTGGTGGTGTCGAAGGTGGCCAACTTCTCCATCGACCTGCCCGAGGCGGCCATCGCGATCCAGGTGTCGGGGACGTTCGGCTCGCGCCAGGAGGAGGCGCAGCGGCTCGGACGCGTGCTGCGGCCCAAGGCCGACGGCGGGGGCGCCCGGTTCTACACGGTGGTCAGCCGCGACACGGTCGACCAGGAGTTCGCGGCGCACCGGCAACGGTTCCTCGCCGAGCAGGGGTACGCGTACCAGATCATCGACGCCGACGACGTGCTCGGCGGCGTGTGACGGCGGTGCCGACGGTCATGCCCAGCCGCTCGCCCGAGCGGCCGGGCATCAGCGTGGCTTCACGTCCACGAGACTCCGCGGGTCGAAGACAATCGAACCACCCCCCTCACCTGCGTACTATCACGCCGCCTGCGACATACCCCCATGATCCGACAAACCCACCTGATATGCCCGAATATTTCGGTATTCCGAGCTTGATCCCTTGTGAGCGGATCTGCCCCTCTATCTGGCCAGCAGACCGCCGACGAAGAGCACCGCCCCCGCGACGATCCAGAACAGCACGCCGGCGCCCATCAGGTGGCCGAACGTGCGCGGGTCGTGCCGCGACCACGGCAGCAGCCAGGCCGCCACCGTGCAGCACGCGGCGATTACCGCGAACACCCCCGACAGCGTGGAGACCGTGCCGAGACGCTGCGAACACCTCGCCATCGACTCGCCACCGGCGCAGAACGCCTGCAGCCCCCACCCCGCGAACACCGAGAGTCCCCACAACGCCGCCAGGAGGAAGCTCGCGACCGTGGGAATGATCGGCGAGAAGCGGAGCCGGACCCGCACCACCCCCTATGCGTACCCCAGGCCGCCGGAGCTAAATGCTTTGGAAGCCCGCAATCGTGGCGACTAAACTGGCCGATTCGCTGCCTGTAACCACCTCCGTCGTTCAACCTGGGAGGCGCTTCCGCATGCCCGCACACCAACTGGCCCCCGACATACCCACCGACGTGCTCGCCGCCGAGCAGGCACACCTGGCCGCGTCCAGAGCCGCGCTCAAAGCCATGCGCGCCCACGCCCAGTCCCTCTCGTCCGACGCGGCCGGCGACTGGGTGTCGCAGCAGATCCTCCAGTCGCTGCTCGACCAGCGGGTGGCCGCGCTCGCCGACCATCCCGACACCCCGCTGTTCTTCGGCCGCCTCGACCGCGCGGAGCGGAGGAGCCCGCGACAGGAGAGCGACGGGCCGAGCGATCGCGACCATGAGCACGAGGGAGAGAGCGACGACCTGCCCGGCACGATCTACGTCGGGCGCCGCCACGTGCACGACGGCCACAGCAGGCCGCTGGTCATCGACTGGCGCGCGCCGGTGTCCCGCGCGTTCTACCAGGCCAGTCCCGCCGACCCCATGGGGATCGAGCGGCGGCGCCGCTTCGGCTACCACGGCGGGGCGCTGACCGCGTTCGAGGACGAGCCGCTCGGCGAAGGCGTCGAGATCGGCCCGTCCAGGATCCTCACCGACGAGATCGAACGCCCCCGCACCGGCCCGATGCGTGACATCGTCGCCACGATCCAGCCCGACCAGGACGAGATCGTCCGCTCCACCCTGGCCCAGACGGTGTGCGTGCAGGGCGCCCCCGGCACCGGGAAGACCGCCGTCGGCCTGCATCGCGCCGCCTATCTGCTGTTCACCCACCGCGAGCGGCTGGCCAGGTCGGGCGTGATGATCGTCGGGCCCAACCGGGCGTTCCTGTCCTACATCTCCTCGGTGCTGCCCGCGCTCGGCGAGGTCAAGGTCGACCAGACCACGGTGGCCGGCCTGCTCGGCGACCACGCCGCGCCCGAGGATCCGATGGTGGCCGCGGTGAAGGGCGACGCCAGGATGGCGGCGGTGCTCGAACGCGCGCTCTGGCTGCACATCGTGAAACCGGAGGAGGGCCTCGTCTACACCAAGGGCGCCTACCGGCACCGGGTGGCCGACTACGAAGTACGCGAGATCGTGGCCTCCCTGCGCGGCACCACGCGCTACAACCCCGGCCGGGCGGCGCTGGCGCAGCGGCTGGCCCACATGGTCCTCGTACGCATGGAGCAGCGCGGCGAGTCGCCCGACGACCGGGTGCAGGACGCGGTGGCCCGGTCGAAACCGGTGAAACAACTCGTGGAAGCGGTCTGGCCCAAACTGACGCCCGAACAGGTCCTTCACCACTTGCTGTCAGATCCGGAATTCCTAGCGCGAGCCGCTAAATCAGATTTGTCGCCTGAAGAGCAGGAAACGCTCCTGTGGCGCAAGCCGTACCGGAGCTGGAAGTCCGCCAAATGGTCGGCCGCCGACGCCGCGCTCCTCGACGAGCTCCGCGACCTGATGGAACGCACTCCGTCCCTGGGCCACCTCGTGGTCGACGAGGCCCAGGACCTGTCCGAGATGCAGTTGCGCGCCCTCGGCCGCCGCTGCCGCAACGGCTCGGCCACCGTGCTCGGCGACCTCGCCCAGGGCACCACGCCATGGTCGACGCGTTCGTGGGAGTCGGTGCTCGGCCACCTGGGCCAGCGGGAGGGCGAGGTCACGGAGCTGACGCTCGGCTTCCGCGTGCCGAGGGAGGTCCTCGACTACGCGGCCCGCCTGCTCCCCTCGATCGCCCCAGGCCTCGCCGCCCCGCAGTCGCTGCGGCCCGGCGCCGGGTCGCTCACCGTACGCGAGGGCGGCTCGGTCGCGCAGGCCGCCGAGGAGGCCCTGGCCAGGGAGGGCTCGATCGGCGTCATCGTTCCCGACGCGATGGTCGACGCGGTCTCCGAGGCCCTCGCCGGCCTCCCCCACGCCGTTCTCGACCCCGACTCGGCCGAAGAGCACCGCCTGCTCATCGTGCCCGCGACACTCGCCAAGGGTCTGGAGTACGACCACGTCGTCGTCGTGGAGCCCGCCGACATCGTCGCGGCCGAGCCCCGCGGCCTGGCCAGGCTCTACGTGGTCCTGACCCGGGCGGTGACCTCGCTGACGGTCCTGCACGACAAGGCGCTGCCGCCACAGCTGGCGGGCTGACGGGCGTCCGGCACGGCCGCTTCTAGGATGGCTGGGCAAGGAGCTCTCAACCTAGGAGGATGCCGTGCCAGCACCCCTTCCCCATGAACACCTGCCGTCGGTCCCCGCGCTCGTGGTGGAGAGCGACGACCTCCAGGACGGCGAGCGGCTCAACGACCTGCACGTCTTCAACGACTGGGGCATGACCGGCCAGAACCTCTCGCCCCAGCTGCGCTGGTCCGGCG
This sequence comes from Nonomuraea sp. B5E05, assembly GCF_039880665.1. Taxonomy (NCBI): domain Bacteria; kingdom Bacillati; phylum Actinomycetota; class Actinomycetes; order Streptosporangiales; family Streptosporangiaceae; genus Nonomuraea; species Nonomuraea sp. B5E05. Next base: position 34,212 of record NZ_JBDPMJ010000029.1, on the reverse strand, counting down.
CTCCCGCCGAGACCCGCTCCTACGCCGTCACGTGCTTCGACCCCGATGCCCCCACAGGCAGCGGCTTCTGGCACTGGGTGCTCTTCGACCTCCCCGCCTCGGTCACCGAGCTGCCGACGGGCGCGGGCACGGCCCCGGAGTTCAAAGGGCTGCCCGCGGGCGCGGTGCACGCCCGCAACGACTACGGCACCAAAGACTACGGCGGCGCCGCCCCGCCTCCTGGCGAACCGCACCGCTACGTCTTCACGGTTTACGCGCTGGGGATCGACTCGCTCGGCCTGGACAGCGGCACCAGCCCGGCGGTGGTGGGCTTCAACATCACCGCCAACACCCTGGCCCGCGGCCACCTCATCCCCCACTACGGGGTCTGACGACGGGAAAGGCGCCCCACCGCACGCTGGTGGGGCGCCTTTCGTGTGAGGGCTAGTCGCAGGTCTCGGCCACCGGCCCCACGTTGCCGAGCAGCGGCACCCAGGCTTGCAGCGTGCACAGCGGCCCGCTCCGGGTCACTGTCTGGGTGAAGACGACAGGGTTGTCGGCATGCGCGGGAACGGCCGTGAGGGTCACGGAGGCGAGGCCGAGAACGGCGACGCCCAGCATGCGCTTACTGCGGGAGAACACTTGTCTGCTCCTTCGATGAGGTGATGCGTGGGGACAACCCTTTCTCACTCGAAGTAGCGATTCAATTGCGAAACGTAATGGCAGTCAAACAAAAGCAAGAGCGGCCCGGAAAAACCGGGCCGCTCTTTTGGGACGTGCGTCGCGAAACAGGACCTAGAAGTCCATGTCGCCGCCGCCGGGCATGCCGGCGGGAGCGGCCGGAGTCTTCTCCGGCTTCTCGGCGATGACGGCCTCGGTGGTGAGGAAGAGCGCCGCGATGGAGGCGGCGTTCTGCAGCGCCGAGCGCGTCACCTTGGCCGGGTCGAGAATCCCGGCCTCGAACATGTTGACGTATTCGCCCGACGCGGCGTTGAGGCCCTCACCCGGGGTGAGGTTGCGCACGCGCTCGACCACGACGCCGCCCTCGAGGCCGGCGTTGACCGCGATCTGCTTCAGCGGCTCCTCCAGAGCCTTCTTCACGATCGCCGCACCGGTGGCCTCGTCGCCGTTGAGCTCGAGCTTGTCGAACGCCTTGGCGCCGGCCTGCAGCAGCGCCACGCCACCACCCGGGACGATGCCCTCCTCGACGGCCGCCTTCGCGTTGCGGACGGCGTCTTCGATGCGGTGCTTGCGCTCCTTGAGCTCGACCTCGGTCGCCGCGCCCGCCTTGATGACGGCCACGCCGCCGGCCAGCTTGGCCAGCCGCTCCTGAAGCTTCTCGCGGTCGTAGTCGGAGTCGGTGCGCTCGATCTCGGCGCGGATCTCGTTGACCCGGCCGGAGATCTGCTCGGCGTCACCGGCGCCGTCGACGATCGTCGTCTCGTCCTTGGTCACGACCACCTTGCGGGCGCGGCCCAGCAGGTCGAGGGTGGCGGTCTCGAGCTTGAGGCCGACCTCCTCGGCGATGACCTGACCACCGGTCAGGATCGCGATGTCGTTGAGCATGGCCTTGCGGCGGTCGCCGAAGCCCGGGGCCTTGACGGCCACGGAGCGGAACAGGCCGCGGATCTTGTTGACCACCAGGGTCGCCAGGGCCTCGCCCTCGACGTCCTCGGCGATGATCAGCAGCGGCTTGCCGGACTGCACGACCTTGTCGAGCAGCGGCAGCAGGTCCTTGTTGGCGGAGACCTTGCCGTTGACGATCAGGATGTACGGGTCTTCGAGCACGGCCTCCATGCGGTCGGAGTCGGTGACGAAGTACATCGACGTCATGCCCTTGTCGAAGCGCATGCCCTCGGTGAGCTCGAGCTCGAGGCCGAAGGTGTTGCTCTCCTCGACGGTGATGACGCCTTCCTTGCCGACCTTGTCCATCGCCTCGGCGATGAGCGCGCCGATCTCGGGGTCGGCGGCGGAGATGGAGGCGGTCGAAGCGATCTGCTCCTTGGTCTCCACGTCCTTGGCCAGCTTGGAGAGCTCCTCGCTGACCCGCTCGACGGCCGCCTCGATGCCCTTCTTCAGAGCCATCGGGTTGGCGCCGGCGGCCACGTTGCGCAGGCCCTCACGCACCAGCGCCTGGGCGAGCACGGTGGCGGTCGTGGTGCCGTCGCCGGCGACGTCGTCCGTCTTCTTGGCGACTTCCTTGACCAGCTCCGCGCCGATCTTCTCCCACGGGTCCTCGAGCTCGATCTCCTTGGCGATGGACACACCGTCGTTGGTGATCGTGGGAGCGCCCCACTTCTTCTCCAGCACGACGTTGCGCCCCTTGGGGCCCAGGGTCACCTTGACGGCGTCGGCGAGCTGGTTCATACCGCGCTCGAGACCGCGCCGGGCGTCCTCGTCAAACGCGATCATCTTGGCTGCCATAAGGCTAGACCTCCCAGATGCAGGGTGGCTTGTCGTGGACCGAGCCGACGCCCGCGACGGCATGGGTCAGCATCTCCGTTCGGCAGACCCCATCGTCTCGATCCGGTGTTGGCACTCTGCTGCACAGAGTGCCAACGAACTGTTTAGCACTCTACCCTGCCGAGTGCAAGCGAACTCACCCGTGGCCGGCGCTTCCCCCCAGGTCAGTCGTCTGTCCGGCGAGCCGCCCCGTGGGCGCACCGCTGGCCGCGGTTCGCGCACACGGCTCGCCGTACCAGGATCGACGAAAGAAAGGTGACGGTTCGCCCGGACTGCGCTGCCGCGCGAACCCGCCGGTGCATACCAGTGCGGTGAATCAGACCGTCCTGACGGACTCCGCCTGCGGTCCCTTCTGGCCCTGCGTGATCTCGAACTCGACACGCTGTCCCTGTTCGAGAGAGCGGTACCCGTCCATCATGATCGCTGAGTAATGGACGAATACATCCTTACCACCGTCTACCGCGATGAAGCCGTAGCCCTTGTCCGCGTTGAACCACTTGACGGTGCCCTGCGCCACTTCCGACTCCTCTTACTGGGCTCCCAGACCTCGCCCATTCCTTCGCGAGACCCGTAATCGCCTGACTTAACGGAAAATCAGCCAGACGATCGCCCTCGACCATACCTGTGGCACGGGGTTTGGCAACAGAGTCAATCCGCAGACCGCGCATTTCCTCCCATCGACGGTTCGACGTTGAATTGCTGGGAAAAGAAGAAGGCGCCCACAAGGGGCGCCTTCGCCGAAGTGTGATCTGCCGCACTCAACCGCCGGCGACGGCTGGGATGATGGAGATCTGGGTGCCCTCCGGCGCCGGAGTGTCCAGCCCTTGGGTGAATCGGACGTCCTCTTCCCCCACATAAACGTTGACAAAACGCCGAATCTTGCCCGATTCATCCAGAATTCTCGCGCCGATACCCGGGTAGTCAGAGTCCAGCTTGGCCAGCACGTCACGAAGAGTCGCGCCCTCGCCACTGACCTCCGCGTTGCCCCCGGTGTAGGTGCGCAGAATGGTGGGAATCCGCACAGAAACGCTCATGGTTTAACTCGCCTTTCCTGGTTGTCAGACAGTCGCGCGGAACGCGTCGAGGGAGGGCCTGATCACGGCCGTGGGCCTGGCGTCGCCGCTGATCGCGTCGAGCGTCTTGAGGCCGTCGCCGGTGTTCAGCACCACGGTCTCGGCCTCCGGGTCGAGCTGCCCGGTCTCGGTGAGCTTCTTCAGCACGCCCACGGTCACACCGCCCGCGGTCTCGGCGAAGATGCCCTCCGTCGAGGCCAGGAGCTTGATGGCGGCCACGATCTCAGCGTCCGTGACGTCCTCGACGCCCCCTCCTGTCCGCCGCGCGATGTCCAGCACGTACGGCCCGTCAGCGGGGTTTCCGATGGCCAGCGACTTGGCGATGGTGTCGGGCCTGACCGGCTGCACGACGTCGTGCCCCGCCTTGTAGGCGGTCGACACCGGCGAGCACCCGGCTGCCTGCGCCCCGAAGATCTTGTAGGGCGTGTCCTCGACCAGCCCCAGCGCCACCAGCTCCTTGAAGCCCTTGTCGATCTTCGTGAGCTGCGAGCCCGAGGCGATGGGGATGATGATCTGCTCGGGCAGCCGCCACCCGAGCTGCTCGGCGATCTCGTACGCGAGCGTCTTGGAGCCCTCGGCGTAGTAAGGGCGCAGGTTGATGTTGGTGAACCCCCACTTGTCACCGAGCGGGTCGCCGATCAGCTCGGAGCAGAACCTGTTGACGTCGTCGTAGGTGCCCTCGATGCCGACCAGCCGGCCACCGAACACCCGGGCCATGGCGATCTTGGCTTGTTCGAGGTTGGCCGGGATGAACACGCACGCCTCCAGCCCGGCCCGCGCCGCGGCGGCCGTCACCGCGCCCGCGAGGTTGCCCGTGGAGGAGCAGGAGAGCGTGTGGAAGCCGAAGTTGCGGGCCGCCTCGACGGCCATGGCGACCACGCGGTCCTTGAAGGAGTGGGTGGGGTTGCCCGAGTCGTCCTTGACGTGGAGCGATCTGATGCCGAGCGCCCGCCCGAGGTTGCCGGCCCTGACCAGCTTGGTCCACCCGGGGTTCATGTTGGGCTTGTCGGCGACGTCGGCCGGCACGGGCAGCAGCGAGCGGTAGCGCCAGATGTTGGCGGGGCCCGACTCGATGGCCGCGCGGGTCACCTCGCCGAACTCGTAGGCCGCTTCGAGCGGCCCGAAACACTCCTGGCAGGCGAAGCTCGGACCGAGCGGGTAACGCGCGCCGCACTCGCGGCAGGACAGACCGACGGCGGGACCGAAATCGAGCGACATGAAGCGAGGCCTTCCCTCATCTTCGCCTGCGGCCACCTTGACCGCAGACCGGAATTGGCACCTTGTCCCGGTCGGCCTCGCCAGGTCGCGAGTCACAAGCCGGGAGGGTTGCCGGGGCTTCGCAGGGCCGGTCCCTCCACCCCTCTGGATGAGCAATATTCAGTTGTCGACTCGGACTCTACCCGCCCACGTGGCGGAAACGTCCTCCTGTCTCAAATAATGAGACGGACGATCTCAGCGATAATCGTCTCCCAGCACGCCCTGCACATATTTGCGCGCCTGGTGGATGCGCGACTTCGCGGTGCCGAGCGGGATGCCGAGCTGGTCGGCCACCTCGTTGTAGTCGAGCTGGACGATGTCGCGCAGAACCAGCGCCTGCGCGAGATCCGGCTTGTCGGCCTCCAGCGCCTCCATGGCGTCGAGCAGGTCGAGCCGCGAGCCCGCGATCACGCTGACGCGCCGCACGTCGGGCTTCTGCATCGGCAGCTCGTCCGAGCTCTGCTCGGCCGCCCGGCGTTTGAGCGACCGGTACGTCGTGCGCGCGCAGTTGGCCGTCACGATGTGCAGCCAGGTGCTGAACCTGGCCCGCCCCTCGAAGCGCCCGATGTTGCGCGCCACGGCCAGCAGGGTGTCCTGGGAGGCCTCCTCGGCGTCCTGGTGGTAGGGCAGGATGCGGGCGCAGTGACGCATCACATCGGGCTCGATCCGCCGCAGCAGCTCGCCAAGAGCACGGTGGTCTCCGGCCGCGGCGGAGCGGGCGAGTTCCTCGGTTAGCTCATCAAGCGCCATAGCTGGGATCCTATGGTCGTAGGGAGCCTTGTTGGCATCCTTCCTTTTCCGATGGGCCGATCACCACGATGATCAGTGTGGTTCCGTCTACGCCGACACGCCAGTCGGAAGGAGTCTCCTTGAGGTCTCACACCAGCTCACCGCCCTGCGCGCGGCCCGCCCGGCCGGAGCGGGCGCGGTGAACAACGTCCTGGTGGCCTCCAACCGCGGCCCCGTCTCCTTCACCGTCTCCGACGACGGCGAGCTGACCCTGCGGCGCGGCGGCGGCGGGCTGGTGTCCGGGTTGTCCGGCGTGGCCAAGGGCGACGGCGTCCTGTGGGTCTGCGCGGCATTGTCCGACGGCGACCGCAGCGCCGTACGCCTGGCCCCCGGCGGCCGCATCGACCAGGCCGGCTACGACACCGGCCCCCTGCGCATGCTCGACATCCCGCCCGCCACCTTCCACCGCGCCTACAACGCCGTGGCCAACTCCACGCTGTGGTTCGTCAACCACCTGCTCTACGACATCCCCAACGCGCCGCTCTTCGGCACCAAGTTCGGGCGCGAGTGGGAGTCCTACCGCGACTACAACGGCGCGTTCGCGCTGGCGCTGGCCGAGGAGGCCGGCCACGAGGCCAGGGTGATGGTCCAGGACTACCACCTGACCCTGACCCCGGCGATGCTCCGCGCCGAGCGGCCGGACCTGCGCATCGCCCACTTCAGCCACACGCCGTGGGCGCCGCCCGAATACTTCTCCCTGCTGCCCGACGAGGTGGCGCGAGAGGTCCTGGAAGGCATTCTGGGGGCCGATCACGCCGGATTCCTCACCGACAGGTGGGCGCAGGCGTTCATGGACTGCTGCGAGGCGCTGCTGGGCGCGGAGGCCGACCGCGTCGGGCGCAGCGTCACCCACGACGGCAGGACGACCCGCATCGGCGTGCACAGCCTCGGCGTGGACGGCGCCGCCCTCTGGGAGCGGGCCTGCGAGCCCGACGTCGAGTCGCACATGACCGCGCTGAAGGAGCAGGTGGGCGACCGCAGGCTGATCGTCCGCATCGACCGCACCGAGCTGTCGAAGAACATCGTGCGCGGCCTGGTGGCCTACGGCGAGTTCCTCGGCGCCCACCCCGAGTGGCACGGCCGGGTCGTGCACCTGGCCTTCGCCTACCCGAGCCGGCACGACCTGCCCGAATATCGCGAATACACCGCGTCGGTGCAGCGCTGCGCCCGGCAGATCGAGGACGAGTACGCCACGGAAGACTGGGACCCGCTGATCCTCAACGTCGACGACGACTATCCGCGCTCCCTCGCCGCGTACCGGATGGCCGACGTGCTGCTGGTCAACCCCATCCGCGACGGCATGAACCTGGTGGCCAAGGAGGGCCCCGTGCTGTCGCCGCGCTGCGCGCTGGTGTTGTCGCGGGAGGCGGGCGCGGCGGCCGAGCTGGGCTCCCACGCGCTCCTGGTCAACCCCTACGACATCAGCGGCACCGCCGCCGCGCTGCACGACGCGCTCGTCATGCCGGAGGACGAGCGGCGGACGCGCCGCGACAGGCTGCACGCGGCGGCCACCGCCCTGCCACCGCAGAAGTGGCTGGAGGCCCAGCTCGACGCCCTCTCCTGAGGGCTGCCGGAGCACAGCCCCGACCTGTGGACCCGCCTGGGCGGCGAATCGGCTGTACTCGCGCCCGGGCGCTTCTACATGTGCGGGACCGTAGCGGCGACCGCTTACGAACCGCTGAACGCGGACGCCAGCTCGCCGAGCAGCGCCACCACTCCCTCAGGGCCGTCCACGACGATGTCGGCCCGCTCGGCCAGCGCGGTAACCTCGGCGGAGCCGCTGCACACGGTCACGCCGGGCAGGTTGGAGGCGTCGACCGCGTCGTACGCGGCCAGGTCGCCGAGGTCGTCGCCGGCGAACAGGACGGATCTCGCGGCCCGCTCGGCCAGGAACAGGCTGAGCGCCTGGCCCTTGTCCATGCCCGGCGGCCGCAGCTCCAGGACGTAGCGGCCGGGCTCGATCACCAGGCCGTGTTTCTCGGCCAGCTTGGCCAGCGGCTCGCGCAGCTTGGCAAGGGTGCCGTCGGGGTCGGGGCTGCGCCGGGTGTGCACGGCCACGGCCCGGCCCTTGTCCTCGACGGTCACGCCCTCGACGCCCAGCGAGTCGAGCAGCAGCGGCAGTTCGGCCTCGCTGCGCGGCACGCCGGCGGGGGGCGGGGGCGCGGAGACGCGGCCGTGCTCCCAGCGTTCGAACCCGTAGTGTCCGAGCACGACCAGCCCCGGCACGTCGGCCAGCCCTGGCCCCAGCTTCAGCACGGTGGCCGGGGGCCTGCCGGTCACGATGACCACCGCGAGGACGTGGGCGCCCAGCTTGGCGAGAACCTCGGGGGCCTTCGGGTGGATCACGGCCTCGGCGGGATCGGGCACGATCGGCGACAGCGTGCCGTCGAAGTCGAGCCCGATCACGGCGCCTGCCGGATCGCTCAGGATCGCTTCCATTCCAGGGATGTTCCTCACGCGGCTGCCGTACCCAGCCGGTCAGGGGCGCATGCCAAGCCTTCTGGCGGCCCGGTCACGCTGACGGGTGGAGCGTAACCTGCGCAGCCTCTTGACCAGCATGGGGTCCTGCTCGAGCGCCTCCGGCCTGTCGATCAGCTCGCCGAGCAGCTGGTAGTAGCGCGTCGCGGAGAACCCGAAGGTCTCCTTGATGGCCTGCTCCTTCGCGCCCGCGTGGCGCCACCACTGGCGCTCGAAGGCGAGGAGCTCGTGATCGCGTTGTGAGAGTGATCGCCGGCGGGACGGCTCCTGGGCAGCATTGTCACCGCTGAGCGGTGCTCCCATGGTGTCCTCCTCGAAAGGGGCGTGTGACGTTCACGTCGCACGCACGCGGCCCGTGGCCATCGTAATGTGCGGGGCGCTGCTGTTCATGGCGGTTCGACAGACGTACAGTCACCAAATGTGACCTCTGTAATCACGCTGCTCACGGACTATGGGCTCGAAGACGGCTATGTGGCGGCCTGCCATGGAGTGATCGCCGGGATCGCCCCTGAGGCCAGGGTGATCGACGTGTGCCACCTGATCCCCGCGGGAGACGTACGACGCGGCGCTGCCGTGCTCGCCCAGACCATCCCCTACCTCCCGGCGGGCGTCCACATCGCCGCGGTCGACCCGGGGGCGGGCGCCTCCAGGCGCGCGGTCGCCGTCGAGGCGGGCGGCCGGGTGTTCATCGGGCCCGACAACGGGCTGCTGTCGTGGGCCGTGCACGCCGGCGGCGGCGCGCAGGCGGCCCACGAGATCAGCGACGAGCGGCACTTCCTGCGGCCGGTCTCGCCCACGTTCCCCGGGCGTGACGTGTTCGCGCCGGTCGCCGCGCGGTTGTGCGGCGGGCTGAGCCCGGCGGAGCTGGGGCCGGAGATCCCGGTCGGCAGGCTGGTCTCGCTGCCGGAGCCGACCTCCCAGTTGCGTGAGGGCTCGGTGGAGGGCGAGGTCGTCTCGGTCGACCGCTACGGCAACACGCAGTTGTCGATCACGGCGGGCGACCTGCATGCGCTGGGCGTGCGGGTGGGCGACACGCTGGGGGTGCGGCTGGGGAGGCGGCAGCTCTCGCTGCCGTATCGGGAGACGTTCTCGGCGGTGCCGCCCGGGGAACTGGTGGCGTTCGCGGACTCGGCGGGGCTGATCGCGATCGCCGTGAACTCCGGTGACGCGGCGCAGCGCCTGGGGCTCCCGCCCGGAGCACATGTCCGGCTTTCCCCTCTTTCCTAGGGCGAAAGCCACAGATCGGAATTACTCCACGTATCGGTCTGTTTACTGAAGCGTCGGGCTGACGCAGCGGTCGCGTGTCAGAATGCGGGTCAAACGTCCCCTCCCCCTCCGCTTCGAGGTCGACGTGTACCAGTCTTCCGTTGTCCCGCTGTCGATGCCGTCCCCGCTCCTGCCTGCCCCGGAGCCTCCCGTGCCCGAACGCCGGTTAGTCCGACCGATCTCCGCCGTGCCAGGCCTCAGCCCGGGCGCGCGGGTCACGTACGTGCCGACAGGGGTCGCCCTGGGTGTCGACGGCCCGCCGCCGGGCCCTCCGGCACCGGACGGCCCGCGACGGCACTGCACCGGGTGCTGACCAGATGAGCAGGATCCTCGTGCCCGCCTTGGTGACAGCGCTGGCAGTGGGAACGGTGCTGGGCGCCGCCGCTCCGAGCGCCTCCGACGACGTCGGCCGGGTCGCGCGGGCCGGCCAGTGGCAGCTCGGCGCGATGCGGCTGCCCGACGCCTGGCGGACGAGCAAGGGCACGGGCGCCCTGGTGGCCGTGCTCGACACGGGTGTGAACGGCCGCCACCCCGACCTGGCGGGCGCCGTGATCCAGGGGCCCGACCTGACCGGGGTGGCCAGGAGCCCGCACCGGTGGGGGCGCCACGGCACCGCCATGGCCAGCCTGATCGCCGGTCGCGGGCACGGCGAAGAGCACGAGGGCGGCGTCCTCGGGGTGGCGCCGGAGGCCAAGGTGCTGTCCGTCAGGGTCACGCTGGACAACGGCGACCCGCAGCGCAAGAAGCAGCGCGCGGGCGGGCGCAACGCGCTGGCCAGGGGCATCCGCTACGCGGCCGACCACGGCGCCGAAGTGATCAGCATGTCGCTCGGCGGGGGCAGCGGCTCCTGGGAGGGCTCGGCGACGGAGGAGGAGGCCGTCCAGTACGCGATCGCCAGGGGCGCCGTGCTCGTGGCCTCGTCGGGCAACGACGGCGCCGCCGCCAACAGGAAGAACTTCCCCGCCGCCTACCCCGGCGTGATCGCCGTCGGCGCCGTGGACCGGCGGCTCGCGGTGGCCGGGTTCTCCAACAGGCAGGACTACGTCTCGGTGGTCGCGCCGGGCACGGACATCGTGACGGCCGACGGTCGCCGCTCGTACGTGATCGGCGACGGCACCAGCTCGGCCGCGGCCATGGTCGCGGGCGTGGCGGCCCTGATCAGGTCGGCGCATCCGAGCCTGTCCCCCTACCACGTGCGGCGAGCCATCGAGCTCGGCACCAGGAGGCGGCCGACCGGCGGCCACAGCCGCGCCTACGGGCACGGGGTGGTCGACGCGGCACTCGCCCTGCGGGCGGCCACCCGGCTGGACGTGCCCGCGTCGGGCGGCGCGGCGCCAGGACCGTACTTCTGCGAGGCGCCGCCGTCCTCCAGTACGCAGGTGATCGCGGGCATGGTGATGCTGGTGGCGGCGATGTCGGCGCGGGTGCTGGTGACGCAGCGCAAGCGGCGAAGGGATGTAACCTAGCAAGCGCTTGTGTGATACTCCGACTATGACGTTTGCGATCGACGGCTGGTTCGCCATCGACCACGACGGCGTCCGCCTCCTCGGCACCGGATGTGCGGCCTGCGGCACCGTCTGCTTCCCGCCGCGGCACGGCCTCTGCCCCGACCCCCGCTGCGGCGGCACGGACCTGCGCGAGGTCCGGCTGCCGAGACGCGGGCGGGTCTGGTCGTACACGAACGCCTGCTACCCGCCGCCGGCGCCGTACGTGGCGGCGGAGCCGTACGAGCCGGTGACCCTGGCCGCGGTCGAGCTGGAAGAGGCGGGCATCGTGGTGCTCGGCCAGGTCACGGACCTGACGGTGGCCGATCTGGAGGTGGGCATGGAACTGGAGCTCACCTCGGGCCCGCTGGCCGACGGGCTCCAGGTGTGGATGTGGCGGCGGCCGTCATGAGCGTCGTGGTGCTGGGCACGGGCATGCACCCCTGGGGCAAGTGGGGCCGTCCCTTCGTGGAGTACGGCGTGGCGGCGGCCCGCGCGGCCCTCGACGACGCCGGCGTGGCCTGGACCGACGTGGACTTCCTCGTCGGCGCGGACACGATCAGGAACGGCTACCCCGGCTTCGTCGCCGGCGCCACCTACGCCCAGGCGCTCGGCTGGTCGGGCGCCAGGATCGCCTCCTGCTACGCCGCCTGCGCCTCGGGCGCCCAGGCCGTCGACATCGCGCGCACCCGCATCCTGGCGGGCCTGTGCGAGGTCGCCCTGGTCGTGGGGGCGGACTCCACGCCCAAGGGCTTCTTCACGCCAGTGGGCGGCGACCGGCCCGACGACCCCGACTGGCTGCGCTTCCGGCTCCTCGGCGCCACCAACCCCGCGTACTTCGGCCTCTACGCCCGCAGGCGCATGGCCGTCCACGGCTCCACTCATGCCGACTTCGCCGCCGTCAAGGTCAAGAACGCGCGGGCCGGCTCGCTCAACCCCATGGCCCGCTACCGCAGGCCCGTCACCGTGGACGAGGTGCTGGCCTCCCCCATGGTCGCCGATCCGCTGCGACTGATGGACGTCTGCGCCACCTCCGACGGGGGCGCCGCCGTGGTGCTCGCCTCGGAGGAGTACGCCCGCCGCCGCGGCACGACCCCCCTGGTACGCCTGGCCGCCGTGGCCACCGTCACCCCGACCTTCCCCAGCGCCGTCCTGGAACTGCCGAACTTCGCCACCGACTCCTGGACCGCCGTTCCGCCGCCCGAGAGGCCGTTCAGGGCGGCGATCGCGCACGCCGCCTACGAGGAGGCCGGGGTGGGGCCCGAGGATGTCTCGCTGGCGGAGGTCTACGACCTGTCGACGGCGCTGGAACTGGACTGGATGGAGGACGCCGGCCTGTGCCCGCCCGGAGAGGCGGACAAGCTGCTGCGCGCCGGCGAGACGGCCGTCGGGGGCCGCCTCCCGGTCAACCCGTCGGGCGGCCTGGCCTCGTTCGGCGAGGCCGTCCCCGCCCAGGCCATCGCCCAGCTCTGCGAGCTCACCACCCAGCTGCGCGAGCGCGCGGGCCCTCGCCAGGTCCTCCGCCCCCGCGCCGGCCTGGCCGTCAACCAGGGCCTCTTCGGCCACGGCTCCGCCCTCATCGCCACCCTCTGAAGCACGAAGGCCCTCCGAGCCGGGCTCGGAGGGCCTTCGCTTGCGAGGTGGTTCAGCCGACGTGGACGACGTCGTGCGTCTCGGCGAAGTGGCAGGCGCTTTCGTGCGCCGTACCCGGCCGGATCTGCAGCAGCGGCTCCTCCTCCGCGCAGATCTCCTGCGCCTTCCAGCACCGTGTGCGGAACCGGCAGCCCGACGGCGGGTTGGCGGGCGACGGCGGATCACCCTGGAGGATGATGCGCTCGCGCTGCTCCCGCCCCTCGGGGTCGGGCACCGGCACCGCCGACAGCAGCGCCTGCGTGTACGGGTGCGCCGGCCGGTCGTAGATCTCGGTGTCCTTGCCGAGCTCCACGAACTTGCCGAGGTACATCACCCCGACCCGATCGGAGATGTGGCGCACCACCGACAGGTCGTGGGCGATGAAGATGTACGCCAGGTCGAACTCGTTCTGCAGCCGCTCCAGCAGGTTGATGACCTGCGCCTGGATCGACACGTCGAGGGCCGACACCGGCTCGTCGCAGACGATGATCTCCGGCTGTAGCGCCAGCCCGCGGGCGATGCCGATGCGCTGCCGCTGGCCGCCGGAGAACTGGTGCGGGTAGCGGTTGATGTGGTCGGGGTTGAGGCCCACGACCTCCAGCAGCTCCTGCACCTTCGTGCGGCGGTCGCCCTTGGGCGCCACCTCGGTGTGGATCTCGTACGGCTCGCCGATGATGTCACCGACGGTCATCCGGGGGTTCAGCGAGGTGTACGGGTCCTGCATCACCATCTGGATGTTGCGCCGCATGCGCTTGAGCTCGCCGCCCCTGGCCTTGGCGATGTCACGGCCGTTGATCGTCACCGAGCCCGACGTGGGCCGTTCGAGCGCCATGAGGACCTTGGCGAGGGTGGACTTGCCGCAGCCCGACTCGCCCACGATGCCCAGGGTCTCGCCCTTGTGCAGGTCGAACGAGACGCCGTCGACGGCCTTGATGGCGCCGATCTGCCTCTTGACCACGATGCCCTGGGTGAGCGGGAAGTGCTTGACCAGGTCGCGCACCTCGAGGATGCGCTCACTGGTGCTCGCCATCGAGGACCTCCCTCCAGTAGTGGCAGGCGCTGTTCCGCGTGCCGCTGAGCTCGTGGAGCGGTGGCGTGTCGGTCACGCAGTCGTCCTGACGGTAGGGGCAGCGGGGGTGGAACGCGCAGCCCGTCGGCAGGTCGAGCAGGTTGGGCGGCAGGCCCTTGATCGCGTACAGCTCGTGGCCCTTGAGGTCGACCCGAGGGATCGACTCCAGCAGGCCCTTCGTGTAAGGGTGCGCGGGCCCCTTGTAGATGTCGTGCACGGGGGCGTTCTCCACGATGCGCCCCGCGTACATCACGGCGATCTTGTCGGCCACGTCGGCGACGACGCCCAGGTCGTGGGTGATCAGGATGAGACCCATCTGGCTCTCGCGCTGCAGCTCGGCCAGCAGCTCCATGATCTGCGCCTGGACGGTCACGTCGAGCGCCGTGGTCGGCTCGTCCGCGATCAGCACCTCGGGGTCCAGCGCGATCGACATGGCGATCATGATGCGCTGCCGCATGCCTCCGGAGAACTGGTGCGGATAGTCGTGGACGCGCTGCTTGGCGGCCGGGATGCGCACGCGGTCCATCAGCTCGACGGCCTTCTTCAGCCCGTCGGCCTTGGACATGCCCCGGTGCACCCGGAACATCTCACTGATCTGCCAGCCCACGGTGAACACCGGGTTGAGCGCGGAGAGCGCGTCCTGGAAGATCATCGCGATCCGCTGGCCGCGCACCTGCGTGCGGGCCTCCTCCGACAGTTGGAGCAGGTTGGTGCCCCTGAAGCGGATCTCCCCCTTGGGGATCGCCGCGGGCGGCATGTCGAGAATGCCCATGATCGCCTGCGCGGTCACGGACTTGCCCGAACCCGACTCGCCCAGCACCGCGAGCGTCTCGCCGGAGTTGACGGTGTAGCTCACCCCGTTGACCGCGCGCACGTTCCCGGCGCGGGTGCGGAACTCCACGTGCAGGTTGTCGACCGCGAGCAGTGGATGGTCGCCCAGCGCCCCTTCTTCGGAGAGCTCAGGCAGCACGTCCGCTGACGTCTTCTTCATGTGATCCCCCCTTCTACCTGAGCTTCGGGTCGAGCGCGTCGCGCACCGCGTCGCCCATCATGATGAACGCGAGCACGGTGACGCACAGGAACGCCGCAGGGAACACCAGCGGAAGCGGCGCCTCCAGGAACCGGTTGCGCGCGTCGGCGATCATCAGACCCCACGAGATGTCCGGGGACAGCACGCCGACGCCCAGGAACGACAGCGCGGCCTCGGCGGCGATGAAGAGGCCCAGGTTGATCGTGGCCACGACGATGACCGGCGCGAGCGAGTTGGGCAGCAGGTGACGGAACATGATCCGGCCCGCTCCCGCGCCCAGCGCCCTGGCGGCCACCACGAAGTCCTGGCTCTTCGCGGTGATCACGGCCGCCCTCATGATGCGGTACGTCATCGGCCAGCCGAGCACCCCCAGCGCGGTGATGACCAGCAGGATGCTGTTGGCCTTGCCGCGGAAGGTGGCCGCGATCAGCAGCGCGCCGAGGATCGCCGGGATGGCGAAGAAGATCTCGGTGAACCGCGAGGACACCGCGTCGACGGCGCCGCCCTTGTAGCCGGCGATGATGCCGAGCAGGCTGCCGATCAACGTGGTGACGATCGTGGTGAACACGCCGATGATGATCGAGTTGCGGGCGCCGTAGATGGTCCTGGCGTAGAGGTCGCAGCCCAGGTTGTCCCTGCCGAACAGGTGGCCGGGGCTGGGCCCCTGACGCGCCGTCGACAGGTCGCAGCTCCTGGCGTTGAACGGGTCGATCGAGGAGAACAGCGACGGCCAGAACGACATGACCAGCAGGACGAAGATGATGATCATCGAGACGATGAACATCGGCCGGCGCCGCAGGTCGTACCACGCGTCGGTCCACAGGCTGGCGGGTTTGCCGCCCTTGGGCTTCTTGCCCTCGTGTTCCGGTGCCTGGGTGGGCTCCGTGACCAAGGTCTGCGTATCCGGGAGCCCGGGCCCGACCGGCGGGGTTGGGTTACTCATAGCGGATCCTCGGGTCGAGCAGGGCGTACAACATGTCGACGACCAGGTTGGCCAGGATGTAGATCAGCACCAGGATGGTGACGATACCCACGACCACCGGTTGTTCTCGCAAGTAAACCGACTGGAAGAGCTGATTCCCGATCCCTTGCAGGTTGAAGATCGTCTCGGTGATGACCGCGCCGCCCATCAGGTTGCCGAGGTCGGCGCCCAGGAAGGTGATCAGCGGGATCAACGCGTTGCGCAACCCGTGCCTGCCGATGACGCGGCGTCTCGACAGGCCCTTGGCCGTGGCCGTGCGGATGTAGTCGGCCCTCAGGGTCTCCGCGAGGCTGGTCCTGGTGAGCCTGGTCAGATAGGCGATCGACGTTCCCGCCAGCACGAAGCCGGGCAGCAGGTAGCTGCGCCAGCCCGCGAACGTGCCGGCGACGGGGAAGATGTCGGCGCCCGTCCACTGTTTGAGCTTCACGCCGAGCAGGAGTTGCAGCACGAAGCCCGTCACCAGCGTGGGGACGGAGATGAACAGCAGCGTCGAGGCGAGGATCATGGTGTCGGTGGCCTTGCCCCGGCGCAGCGCGGCCCACAGGCCCAGGCCGACGCCGATGACGGCCTCCATGACCAGCGCGGTCAGCGCGAGGTTCAGGGTGACCTGGAACTTGCCCGCCATGATCTGGGACACGGGGACGTCGGCGAAGTTGACGCCGAAGTCACCCGCGAAGAGCACGCCGCTGATGTAGTACCAGTACTGCACCAGCAGTGGATCGTTGAGGTGGTATTGCTCGCGCAGGACCTCGGCGATCGCGGGGTCGGGACGCTTGTCGCCGAACAATGCCGCGATGGGGTCTCCGGGCAGCGCGAAGACGATGCAGAAGATGAGTAGCGTGGCGCCGAACAGGACGGGGATCGCCTGGATCAAGCGCCTGATGACATAACGGCCCATTCAAGCCCTCCGATACACACCTGGAGGCAGCCCTCGGAGTCCGTGATCTACCCGGCTCGAGTGGCTGCCTCCAAGTTCAGCCCTCCGACGGGTGGACGGCGCGGCCGTCCACCCCGGCGAACGACGTCAGGCCTTCTCGACGTCTGCCCAGTCAATCTGGTTGAGCAGGTTGAGCTTGACGTTCTTCACCTTAGTGGAGTGCCCGAAGTTGCTCCGGTAGAAGTAGACCGGGATGTACGGGAGGTCCTTGATCAGGATGTCGCCGGCCTGCTGGTAGTACTTCAGACCCTCGGCGGCGTCGGTCGCCTGGTCGCCCTTCTTGACCAGCTCGTCGAACTCCTTGTTCGAGTAGCCGCCGTAGTTGGACCCGGATGCGATGGCCCCGGTGCCGAAGATCGGGGTCAGGTAGTTCTCGGCCGCCGGATAGTCGATCGACCAGCCCATCCGGAACAGGCCCTTGTACTCCTTGGAGTCCAGGGCGTCCAGGATGCCCTGGAACTTCTCGAACGGCTTCGGCGTGACCTCGATGCCCAGGTTGGCGCGGAGGTTGTTGGCGACCGCCTCGATCCACTCCTTGTGGCCGCCGTCCGCGTTGTAGCCGATCTCGATGGTCTTGGGGCCGCCCGCCTCGTCGTACAGCTTCTTGGCCTCGGCCGGGTTGTACGTGCACGCGTCACAGGCGCCCTGGCGGTAGCCGGGGATGGCCGGGTTGATGAAGTCGTCGGCGGGCGCGCGGGTGCCGGAGAAGACCGTCTCGGCGATGGTCTTCCTGTCGATGGCCAGCGAGATGGCCCGGCGGACCTGCACGTCCTGGAAGTCGGGGTTGTACTTCAGCGGGACGCCGATGTAGCCGATGGAGGCGTCGGCCTCGTCGAAGTAGCGGTCACCGAGCGCGGCCTTGGCGCTGGCGATCGCGGAGGGAGGCAGCGAGTCGTCGACGTCGAGGTTCTCGGCCTGGAGGTCGTTGTACGCGGTCTCGGCGCTGGTGTAGAGCTTGAACTGGAGCTTGGTCCAGTTCGACGGCTTCTTGCCGGGGAACTTGTCGTACACCGACATCTCGATGGTCGCGTCGGTGCCCTTCTTGTAGGGCTTGTCCAGCTTGAACAGGCCCTGACCGATCGGCTGCTCGCCGTAGGCCTGGGTCACCTTGCCGTCGGGGCCGAGGGCCGACTCCGGCATCGGGTAGAAGGCGGTGTAGCCCAGCATGGTCTTGAACTGCGAGAACGGCGCCGCGAGCGTGACCTCGAGGGTGAGGTCGTCGACGACCTTGAGGCCCTTCATCTCCTTGGCCGACGGCTTCTTGCCCTCGCCCGGGTGGACGTCCTCGTATCCGTCGATGCGACCGAAGAAGTAGGACGCGCTCATGGCGTTGTCCTGGAGCGCGCCATAGTTCCACGCGCGCGCGTAGTCGGCGGCGGTCACGGCGGTGCCGTCGTGCCACGTGTAGCCGGACTTCAGCTTGATCGTCCAGACCTTGCTGTCCTCCGTCGTGATCGACTCGGCGGCCTCCTCGACTGGCTGCTTGTTCTCGTCGTAGTCGACGAGGGGAGAGAAGAGCGCGGCGAGAACCTCGGCGCCTTCGGTCTCGGTGGTGTTCTGCGGGTTCAGCAGCTCCTGAGGCTCGCCAACTTCCATGCGGACCGGCGTGGTGTCCCCGCCGCCCGCGGCGGTGCCACCGCTGTCCGAGGCACCGCCACCACACGCGGCAACCGCGAGGGCGAGCAGCGCGGTACCGGCGACGATCTGTGCGCCCTTAGTAACACGCATGGTGAAAGAATTCCTCCCTCTACAGGTGGGCGTAAGCGCTGAGCTGCGGTGATCGTGAGCAGCCTGACGGGGGGTCCTGGTGTCCCCCCGGGTTTGGCTGACATGGTCAAACCAGCCGACGCCCTGCCAGTCGATCGCGACTATCCCTCACTACTTGCCACCAGGACGTCTCTGGCGCGTTGCAGTTCGGTCACACGTACGCCTATCAACCGTCACAGACATTTAGCTCTATCAGTATGGAACGGTACAGAACACACCAAGCAGGTCCTGCATGGATGTGAACTGTCGATGGAAATTACCCCCTACACGAAGGCGCTCGCGCCCTTGCCGCCACACCCCGCCCGGCTGGGCTACGGTTGAGCAGGTCTTGACGACGCCTTGGAACCCAGCGTCCCGAGACTCCGTCCAACTGACTGTCGCCGACCCGCGCGACAGGCACCTCACCGACCGGGATCCAATAGAGTCCATGCCATGAGCCAGCCGGAATCCGCTGTCGCGGACGCCCAGGCGGGCGGCCGAAGCGGGCAGGAGCCGCTGGCCAAGCTCGCCAAGCGATATGGGCTTCGCCGTGCCATCGCGCGGCCGAGGTTCCCCGTCTACCTGCGCCAGTTGTGGCAGCGGCGCCACTTCATCCTGACATACGCGACCTCGCGCAACGTCTCGAAATATTCGAGCTCTGCGCTCGGCCAGCTGTGGCAGGTGCTGACTCCCCTGCTCAACGCGGGCATCTACTACGTGATGTTCGGCGTCGTCCTCGGCGGCAGAGACGGCATCGACAACTACCCGGCGTTCCTGCTGACCGGGATGTTCATCTTCACCTACACGCAGCGCACGGTCAGCGCCGGCGCCAAGTCGATCTCCGGCAACCTGTCGATGATCCGGGCCCTGCACTTCCCCAGGGCCTCGCTGCCGCTCGCCTACACGATCCAGGAGCTCCAGCAGCTCGCCATCTCCATGGGCGTGCTCCTCACCATCGTCTGGGCCACCGGCGAGTGGCCGACCTGGTTCTGGCTCATGATCCCGGTGGTGCTGCTGCTCCAGACGATGTTCAACGTCGGGATGGGCCTGGTGGTCGCCCGGCTCGGCGCGCAGATGCGCGACCTCAACCAGTTGCTGCCGTTCATCTCCCGCACCTGGCTCTACGCCTCGGGCGTGTTCTTCTCGATCCAGGACAAGGTCGTCGGGAAGGCGGTGTTGCCGCAGTGGGTGGCGGACGTGATGTACCTCAACCCCGCCGCCTCCTACATCGAGTGGATGCGCGAGATCCTCATCGGGTCCCACAACCCGCAGTACGGTTACCACCCCCCGGCAACGGTGGTGCTGTCCTGCGTATTCTGGGCGGTGTTCGTACTCGGCTTCGGCTTCTGGTACTTCTGGCGGTCCGAGGAGAGGTACGGGCGTGGCTGAACTGACCAAGGAGCTGTCACAGGTGAAGGGCGAGAAGCCCGCCGTCCCGGGCAAGGATGTCAAGGTGCATCCCAACCCGGAGCCCTCGGGCAAGCGGCCTCTTGACGTCCCCACGGGCACTCCGACCGTCATCGTCGACGACCTCCACATCGTCTACCGCGTCTACGGCGCGGCCTCGGAGAGCGAGAAGGGCAACGCGGTCAACGCCCTCACGCGCCTTCTGAAGCGCCAGGGGCGCCCGCAGATGAAAGAGGTCCACGCGGTCAAGGGCGTCACGTTCGTGGCCTACCACGGCGACGCCATCGGCATCGTGGGGCGCAACGGCTCGGGCAAGTCCACGCTGCTGCGGGCCATCGCGGGCCTGCTGCCGCCGCACAAGGGCGCCGTCTACACCGACGGCCAGCCGTCGCTGCTCGGCGTCAACGCGGCTCTCATGCGCGAGCTGACCGGCGAGCGCAACATCGTGCTCGGCTGCTACGCCATGGGCATGACACCCGCCGAGGTCCGCGAGAAATACCAGGAGATCGTCGACTTCTCCGGCATCGACGAGTTCGTCCAGCTGCCCATGTCCACCTACTCCTCCGGCATGGGCGCCCGCCTGCGCTTCGCCATCTCCTCCGCCAAGACCCACGACGTCCTGCTCATCGACGAGGCCCTGGCGACCGGCGACCGCGAGTTCCGCAAGAAGAGCCAGGAGCGCATCCGCAAGATCCGCGAGTCGGCCGGCACGGTCTTCCTCGTCGCCCACGACCACAAGGTCATCGAGGAGACCTGCAACCGCGTCATCTGGCTGCACAAAGGCAAGATCAAGATGGACGGCGACCCGAAAGAGGTCATCGCCGCCTACAACAAGGGCTGACCCCGCTCCCACCCCGCCGCCGCACCGACCCGCCGCCGGTGTGGCGCCTTTCGCCCTGCCCAGCATTCGATCTCGTGTACGAAACACGGGCGACGTGAGGGGTTAATGACTGACAGCGAGCCTGCCGTTCCGATAGAATTCGAACGCCAATTCGATCTGAGGAACGGCGATGGAGTGGGAGCGCGCGATGGGAGAGCTTTCGGCCGCGATTGACCACCTGGCCACCGAAGACGTGTCCGAGATCCCGCGGATGCAGCTCGCCGAGCAACTCCTGGAGCTGCACTGGCAGATGGCCAGGCTGCAGGCCCAGATAGCCCGCCGCACCGGCGTCCGCCTCCCCTGACCCCGCACGGCGCCGTTCTCGGCCCCCCGCACGGCGTCGCGCCGCCCTCGGCCCCGCCGCATCGCGTTGCTGCCCTGGCCCGGCGCACGGCGTCGTCCGGTCTCCCCCGCCCCGCCGCGACACGCCGTACTGACGAGACGAACGCCATGGTTCCACCACGTCGCGGGAAAGGGCCCTCTCGGGCCCGCACTTCATGCACTCGCCACTCATCGAGCCACCCCCGTCGTCAACACTCCCGGGCGCGTCCCGGGCGCCAGGTCCGGCCTTGCACGGCCGGCGATGCGCGCGTGTCGGCGGCCCGCCACGTGGCGGTCAGATGGCGTCTCCCTGGAGGCCCTCAGCCACGTGCGCGGGGTGGGGTGACCTTGGCGGTGCCGTAAGAGGAGGAAAAAGCAGGCCGCCGACCCCGGGGTGGGGCCGGCGGCGGGCGGCTCGTGCGGCGCCGCCGCCCTGCAGTGGCGGCGCGGTGCGCGAGCTCGCCCCGGGCGCGGACGCGTCCGCCCTCGCCCGTCATGAGACCACCCGCGTGCGCGGCCCGTACGCGCGACGACTCGCGACCCAGGCCCGGCCGGCCCGGAGCGCTCGGCACCTGTGAGCGCTCCACCGGCCTGGCACGTCAGCGCGACGGCGTCCCGGCCACGGTGAGATCCCGATCCGTGGACGGCGTTGTCCCGCTCCTCCTACCGAGGAGACGGCCTACGGGTCACCGGCACGACCTGGCTCCCGGCGTCGGCACCTGTGACGCCCGCGAACCCTCGTGCCGGCCCTCGGCGAGCCACGCTCGCCGGCGCCTCCGTCGTGGCTAGTCGCGGTCCCAGGACTGCCGCACCGAGCCCGTCAGCGCGCTGGTGGACCATCCGAGAGCGGTCATCACGTCGCCGTAGGACCCGGCGGCCTTGGTGCCGCTGGTCTCGACGGCGCCCGAGGCCTCCTGGACGAGCGGCGTGAGCTCGTGCAGGGTGGCGGCCCTGGGCACGCCGGGCAGCGCCTCGGCGACCGGAGCGACCTCGGCGGGCGCGACCTTCCCGATCACCGGGGACAGCCGTCCACTGCCCGGCAGCGCGTTCTTGGCGGCCTGCGCGAGACCGGACATGGAGTTCTGCGCAGCGGCGCCCTTGACGGGCGCGCCCTCGGTGGCCGGCAGCTTGACCAGCGTGTTGCCGAGGGACGACTCGGCCAGGCCGGCCAGGGCGGCGACGACGCCGTGCACGGTCGCGGTCTGGGTGGCGACCTCGCTCCTGCCCTGCCGGACCGTCTTGGCCGACGGGTTCGCCGCCTCCGCCATGCGGGCCGCGCCCGACAGCAGGGGCAGCGACGACGTCACGCCGCGGCTGTTTCTGAGCCCCATCCCGCCGACGATCGGCGACAGCTCGGCCAGCGGGTCGCCGCCCTTGGTGACGTCCTCGGCCGAGTTGGGCGTGCCCATGGTCCGCCGCTGGTTGTCGGCTATCCTCCTGTACTCGGCCAGAGCGTCCTTCTCGGCCTCTGTCAGCCCTTGTGGCTGGGCGGGGACGCCGAAGAGCGCGCTCATCAGCTCGCCGGTGATCCCGCCGCCGCCGCCGAGCGCGCTCGTCGCGGTGGTGCCTGCGCTCCGGCTGTCGGAGAGGACGTCCGCTTGGGCCGGCACGGCCAAAGCCGCCGCCAGGCCAAATGTTGTGACGGCTACCGCCGCCTTGACTACTCGATACATGATTGCCTTCCCGGCTCGTGATCGATCGCTCTCGAATGCGGTGGAAATGCGAATCGATAACCCCCGAATGCCGTGGCGTACGCGCTATGGGCACCACATCGGGCGTGCCGTCACGGCTGAGCTACGCCAGCAGTTCTATCACTCGCTGTGACCGGCCGCAGGCTCATGAATGCCCATGTAGAAGGGGTTTGCAGCACGGTTACCGAGTGAGGGGGGAGCGTTGAGCGGGAAGACAAAACGGAAATAGGAGGGTCTTGTTTCTGATAGCGCACGCCCGCGCGGCTGCACTTCGTACGGGCCGCCTCATAACCACCCTTCGGCCCGTGAACAATGGGTCGCGAAAACAAATGTCACGGGCCGGGGCGTAATTTTCCGGTCGCGTTGGACGCGCGCGACCGTCAGACGGGCAGCAGGGCTTCCTCCTGCTCGAACGGAAAACGATCGGCGAAGGCCGGCCGGAGGTCGCTCAGCCACACCGCCGTCGGGTCGTAGCGCGCGAAGAACGGCCGCCCCACGAGTGAGGGGTCGCGCGCCTGGATGAGGTGGAGCATGAAGACCCGCTCCCCGGCGATCTCCGTGACGCCGTCGACGCACACCTTTCCGGGCGTGGCGGACATCGACGGACCGCGGACCGTGCGGCAGAGCCCGGAGACGGACGCGTAGGCGTCCCGGAAGATCTCGTACGCGCGGGCCAGCGGCACCGCGAAGTAGTCCTGGGGACCGGTGTCGCGCTCGACGAACATGTAGTAGGGAATCATGCCCATCCTGAGCTGCCGCCGCCACATGCGCTCCCACACGGCGGGATCGTCGTTGATGGACCTGATCAGCGGCGCCTGGGTGCGGATCGTGGCGCCGCTGCCGAGGATGCGCTTGACCGCCGACTCCACCAGCGGCGACTCCAGCTCGCGCGGGTGCGAGAAGTGGGCCATGAACGCGAGGTTCTTGCCGGCGTTCGTGACCTCCTCGAACAGGCCGAGCGTGGCGTCCGCGTCGGGGTCGGTGACGAAGCGCTGCGGCCAGTAGGCCAGCGCCTTGGTGCCGATGCGGATGGACTCGAGCTGCTCCAGCTCCAGCAGCGGCTCGATATATCGCCTGATGACGGGCTCGCCCATGATCATGGCGTCGCCGCCGGTGATCAGGACGCTGGTGACCTCGGGATGGCCGCGCAGGTAGCTCACCATCTGGCCGATGTCGTCAGAGGCGAACTTCAGGTCCGCGTCACCGACGAACTGCGCCCACCTGAAGCAGTAGGTGCAGTAGGCGTGACAGGTCTGCCCCTGCTTGGGGAAGAACAGCACGGTCTCGGGATATTTGTGTTGCATGCCGGGGACAGGCTCATCGTCGATCTTCGGGACGTTGAGCTCCTTCTGGCCCGCGGGATGCGGGTTGAGCTGTGCGCGGACGCGGTTGGCCTCAGCCTGGATCTCGGCGTTGGGCGCCTCGGCCTTGAGCAGGTCGGCCAGCCGGGCGACGTCTTCGGCGGGCAGCATGTCCTCCTGAGGGAAGACGAGCCGGTATATCGGGTCGTCGAGCGCGGCCGACCAATCTATGAGTTCCTCCACGACGTAGGCGTTCGTCCGGAACGGCAACACCGTGGCCACGGCGCGAACCTTCAGCCGCTCCTCATCGCCGAGCCCCGCACGCTGCAGGAGCTCGTCGAGATGCTTGGACGTGTACGCCTTGAAGCGTCGGGTGCCTGCCTGGTTCAAGATCACTAGGCCTGTCCCATCTTTTTTGTTCGATCTGATGTAAACCTCACGACCCTGTCGCGCGTCTACGGTTCTTAATACCCGGACGCTCCCAGTCGCGTCACTGGTTCCACCGGGCTCCAAGTTTCTCTGGAGGTTTGGCCCACTCGCGACATATCGCGAATAGGCCTACACTCATCATGTGACTGACAATCCGGACCTTCGCGCCTCCGACGCCGACCGCGACCGCGTGGCCGCCGTGTTGTCCGAGGCACTCGCCGCAGGAAGGCTCACCAGCGTCGAGCACGCGGACCGCCTCGATCTCGCCTACACCGCGACAACGGTCGGAGAGCTCGTCCCCATCACCGAAGACCTGCCCCAGGTGGGCGCGGCAAACGTGCCCACCGCCGTCGAAAAGCAGGTCATCGACTCGAAGTTCAGCAAGGTCGTGCGCAAGGGCCGCTGGGTCGCCTCCAGGAACACCAGGCTGTCCGCGCGGTTCGGCGCGCTGATCATCGACCTGTCCGACGCCGTCCTGCCCGGCCGCGAGATCACGATCGAGACGAACGCCTGGTTCAGCAAGCTGATCGTGCGCGTCCCCGAGAACGCCCACGTGATCGACGAGGGCAGCTCGATGTTCGGCAAGCGCAACGTGACCGGCGGCTCCGAGGCCGACGGTCCGCTGATCCGGGTGACGGGGGCGTCGAAGTTCTCCAAGGTGATCGTGTCGCGCGGGATGTCCGACTGGAACCTGCGCTGACGGCGCCCCGCCTCGCGACGGCGACCGGGCCTGGCACGACTGGAACCGCCCCATGCGGGAACCAAGAGGGCCTACCCGCCGGTTAACCTGGCAATGCCGTGCCTACGATGCGGACATCCGAGCCCGCGTTCCGGCCAAGCCATGACGGCGGGCTCGATGCCGTACGAGGTGATCATTGTCCGACAGCAGGCCCATCGCGCTCGACGCCATGGGCGGCGACCACGCACCGCACGAGATCGTGGCGGGAGCGGTCCACGCCGTACGCGAGCGCGGTCTGCGCGTCGTTCTCGTCGGCTCGCCCCGCGTGCTCTACGAAGCGCTCGCCGACCACGACGCGACCAGGGAGATCCCGATCGTCCGGGCCGAGGAGGCCCTGGACATGGACGAGGGCGCGCTGGCCAGCCTGCGCCGCCCCCGCTCCAGCCTCGCCGTCGCCTGCCATCTCGTACGCCGCGGCGACGCCGGCGCGGTGGTCTCCGCCGGCTCCACCGCGGCCATCGTGGCCACCGGCAGGCTCAGGCTGAAAGGCCAGCAGGGCGTGCTCAGGCCGGCCATAGCCGTCGCCCTGCCCACGCTCCCGCACCCCACCCTGCTGCTCGACGCCGGGGCCAACGCCGAGGCCAAGCCGGAGATGCTGGTCCAGTTCGCCCATCTCGGCGCCGCCTACGCCGAGCTGGCCCACGGCGTCGAGCAGCCCAGGGTCGGCCTGCTGACCATCGGCGCCGAGGCCGAGAAGGGCAACAAGCTCGTCAAGCGCGCACACGAGCTGCTGCAGGGCTCTCCCGGCATCCACTTCACCGGCAACGTCGAGGGCTACGACCTGCTGACCGGCCACGCCGACGTGATCACCACCGACGGCTTCACCGGCAACGTGGCGCTCAAGACCATGGAGGGCGCGGTCCGTTACGCGTTCACCGAGCTCCAGGAGAGCATCGGCGACAGCAGGCTGGCCAGGCTCGGCGCCGCCATGCAGCGCTCGCGCCTGCGTGAGCTGCGCCGCCGCCTCGACGCAGAGGCGTACGGCGGCGCCGTCCTGCTCGGGCTGAACGGCACCGTCGTCATCGCCCACGGCTCGTCCAGGGCCCAGGGGATCAGCGCGGCCTGCCGGCTCGCGGACGACCTGTCGTCGAGCGGCATCGTCACCGAGGTCGGCGAGCGGATCGCCGCCACGCATCGCTCCCACAGGCTGTGGTGACCCTTTAGGGTGTGAGACCGATCCACGCAACAGGGGGGTATGTGGACGGGCTTGCCTCAACGCTGCGGGGCCTGACTCCCGCACAGGTGGCGCGGGCGCAGACCAACGACGTCCCGCGCCGTTCGAGCAGGTCGTTGAGCGCGATCCTCAGATCCAACGTCCTGACGCTGTTCAACCTCGTCATCGGGGTGCTCAGCGTCCTCGTGCTCGTCTTCGGCGAGTGGCAGGACGTCATGTTCGGGCTGATCATCGTGGCCAACGCGCTGATCGGCATCGTCCAGGAACTGCGCGCCAAGCGCACGCTCGACCGCCTCGCGGTGGTCAACGAGGCCCCCGTACGCGTCCGCCGCGACGGCGAGGAGCAGCGGATCGAGGCCCGCCAGATCGTCCTGGGCGACCTCATCCTGCTCGGCCCAGGCGAGCGCCTGCTGGTCGACGGCGAGGTCGTCGAGTCCGACGGGCTGGAGGTGGACGAGTCCCTGCTGACCGGCGAGGCCGACCCCGTGCACAAGCGGCCGGGCGACGAGGTCCTGTCGGGCAGCTTCGCGGTGGCGGGCTCCGGCGCGTTCGTGGCCACGAAGGTCGGCACCGACGCGTACGCCGTGCGGCTCGCGGAGGAGGCCAGCACATTCCATCTCGCCCGCTCCGAGCTGCGGGACGGCATCGCCGGCTTCATCAAGTACGTCACCTGGCTCCTCCTCCCGGTCGGCGGCCTGCTGCTCTACAGCCAGCTCAGCAACTCCGCCGATCTCGGCACCGCGGTCACCGGCGCGGTCGCGGGCATCGTCACCATGATCCCCGAGGGCCTGGTGCTGATGACCTCGATCGCCTTCGCCGTCGGCGTCGTACGCCTCGGGCGACGCAAGTGCCTCGTCCAGGAGCTGCCCGCGGTCGAAGGGCTGGCCAGGGTCGACGTGCTCTGCCTGGACAAGACCGGCACCCTCACGGCCGGCGGGATGGACCTCGACCAGGTGTTGCCGCTGCGCGACGGCCAGCCGGCGGAGGCGGCGCTGGCCGCCCTCGCCCACCTCGACCAGCGGCCCAACGCCACCGCCCAGGCCATCCGCGCCAGCTTCCCCGAGGTCGAGGACGGGTGGGTGGCCCGCGCGACCGTGCTGTTCTCCTCCACGCGCAAGTGGAGCGGCGCCGACTTCGGCGAGCGCGGCACCTGGGTGCTGGGGGCTCCCGACGTGCTGCTCGACGGGGGCGATTGTTACGACAGGGCCGCCGAGCTGGCCGCCGCCGGCACCCGCGTGCTGCTGTTGTGCCGTACGGACGTCCTGTCTGCGGACGCGTCATGGGCGGAGCCCGAGCCCGTCGCCCTCGTCACCTTCACGCAGCGTGTCAGGCCCGACGCGCGGGACACCCTGCGCTACTTCGGCGAGCAGGGCGTGACGGTCAAGGTCATCTCCGGGGACAACCCCGACGCGGTCTCGGCGATCGCGACCGGCCTGGGCATCCCCGGCGGCGAACACTCGATCGACGCCAGGACGTTGCCGCGCGACGATCCGGACAGGCTCGGCGAGCTGCTGGACTCCCACACGGTCTTCGGCCGGGTCTCCCCGCGGCAGAAACGCGAGTTCGTCGCCGCCCTCCAGTCCCGCGGCCACACCGTGGCCATGACCGGCGACGGCGTCAACGACGTGCTCGCGCTGAAGGACGCCGACCTGGGCATCGCGATGGGGGCGGGCAGCCCGGCCACCAAGGCGGTCGCCCAGGTGGTGCTGCTGGACGACAAGTTCGCCACGCTGCCGCACCTCGTGGGCGAGGGCCGCCGGGTGCTGGCCAACATCGAACGCGTCTCCCACCTGTTCCTCACCAAGAGCTTCTACGCGATCGTGTTGTCGGTGGTCGTCGGGCTGGCGGGGCTGATGTTCCCTTTCGCGCCGCGCCACTCGACGCTGACGAACGCCCTGACCATCGGCATCCCCGTGCTCTTCCTCGCGCTCACGCCCACGCTCGAACGCGCCAGACCGGGGTTCGTCCCCCGGGTGCTGCGCTTCGCCGTACCCGCCGGGGTGTTGTGCGCGGCGGCGGTGCTGCTGGCGTTCTGGGCCGCCCACGACAGCACGACGACGCTCGTCCAGACCCAGACGTCCGCGGTGATCGCCCTGTTCCTCACCACGTGGTGGGTGCTCGTGCTGATCGCCCGGCCGCTCAACTGGTGGCGTACGGTCCTCGTGGGCACCATGGCCGTGCTGTTCGCCGTCTGCCTGACGCTGCCCTTCGTCAGGGAGTTCTTCGCGCTCCAGCCCGGCGACGTGGCCAGGGATCTGACGGCCCTCGGCATCTCCGTCGTGGCGGCCGCGGCGATCAGCATCGCGGTCAGGCTCGCCGGTACCCTTAAGGCATGACCGACCCGCAGATTGTGCTCACCGAGCGCGTCCAGCAGGCGCTGGCGCACGCGTTCGGCCCCGAGCACGCCGACGCAGACCCGCTGATCCGGCCCTCCCAGTTCGCCGACTTCCAGGCGAACGTCGCGATGAGCCTGGCCAAGCGACTGCGACGGGCGCCGCGGGAGGTCGCCGAAGCGATCAAGGGCGCGCTGTCCGACTTCCCCGGCACGGTCGAGGTCAGCGGCCCCGGCTTCCTCAACATCACCCTCGACGACTCGTGGATCGAGTCCGAGGCCCAGCGCGTGCTGGCCGACCCGCGGCTGGGCGTCGGCTCGATCACGCCCTCCCAGACCGTGGTGATCGACTACTCCGCGCCCAACGCGGCCAAGGAGATGCACGTCGGCCATCTGCGCACGACGATCGTCGGCGACTCGCTGGCCCGCCTGCACGAGCACCTCGGCAACACCGTGATCAGGCAGAACCACCTGGGCGACTGGGGCACCCCGTTCGGCATGCTCGTCGAGCACCTGCTCGACATCGGCGAGGAGGCCGCGGTCGAGCAGCTCGAGGCCGGCATGGGCACGGAGTTCTATCAGGCGGCACGGGCCAAGTTCGACAGCGACGAGGCGTTCAAGCAGCGCGCCCGGGTGCGGGTGACCACGCTGCAGTCCGGCGACCCCGACACGATGCGGCTCTGGCACGTGTTCATGGACGCCACCGTCCGCTACTTCAACAAGATCTACCGGCTGCTCGGTGTCACGCTGACCGACGCCGATCTCGCCGGCGAGAGCATGTACAACCCCATGCTCCAGAAGACGTGCGACGACCTGGAGGCGTCCGGGGCGGCGGTGATCAGCGACGGCGCGCTCTGCGTGTTCCCGCCCGGCTTCACCGGCTCCGACGACAAGCCCCTGCCGCTCATCGTCAGGAAGAGCGACGGCGGCTACGGCTATGCCTCCACCGACATGGCGGCCATCCGCTACCGCGTCCACGACCTCAAGGCCGACCGCATCCTCTATGTCGTGGGCTCCGATCAGGCGCTGCACTTCCGCATGGTGTTCGCGGCGGCGCGGGTGGCGGGCTGGCTGCCCGACACGGTCTCGGCCGAGCACGTCCAGATCGGCATGATGCTCGGCAAGGACGGCCGCCGGTTCAAGACCCGTTCCGGCGAGTCCATCAAGCTGGTCGACCTGCTGCAGGAGGCCATCGACCGGGCCACGGCGGCGATCTCCGACCGGGGTTACGACGAGGCCACGAAGAGCGAGATCGCGCGTGCTGTCGGCATGGGCGCAGTGAAATATGCCGACTTGTCGGTCAGCCACGACAGCGAATACGTCCTCGACTTCGACCGCATGCTCGCCTTCACCGGCAACACCGGCCCCTACATGCAGTACGCCACGGCCCGGATCCGCTCCATCTTCCGCCGGGCCGGCATCGAACCCTCCGACGCTAAGGGCCCGATCCTGCTGGGCGACCCCGCCGAGCGCGCCCTGGCCCTCCACCTGCTCGGCTTCGGCTCGCTCGTCGAGCAGGTGGCCGAGCAGTCCGAGCCCCACCGGCTGTGCGCCTTCCTCTACGAGACGTCCAGCCTTCTAAGCACGTTCTACGAGCAGTGCCCGGTGCTCCGGCCGGAAGTGCCGGCGGAGACGCGCACCTCCCGCCTCGCGTTGTGCGCGCTGACCATGGCCGTGCTGGAGACCGGGCTCGACCTTCTGGGCGTCCCCGTCCCCGAGCGCATGTAACACGCAGTTGACCCAAAGCTCCCGTTCCGTCGTGGGCGCGCCTTCACCGAGTTGGCGCGCCCCAGCGGCTAGGCTTTACGCGGTCATGAACTGAGGCCGAAATGGGGGAGTTCTCTGCCTTGAGCACGGACCTGACTGCGAGCCCCCAAGCAGC
This sequence comes from Nonomuraea sp. B5E05, assembly GCF_039880665.1. Lineage (NCBI taxonomy): Bacteria > Bacillati > Actinomycetota > Actinomycetes > Streptosporangiales > Streptosporangiaceae > Nonomuraea > Nonomuraea sp. B5E05. The sequence continues at coordinate 3,871 of NZ_JBDPMJ010000029.1, read as the reverse complement.
GACGGAGGTGCATCGCTACGCGGAGGCGTTGCTGGCACACCTCGCCGCCAACGGCTCCGCACCTCCCGCCGCCCCGGGCTTCCGCGACATCCCCGGCTACTGGGTGCCTCCCGCTGTCGAGGCGCTGGTCGCCATCCTCGCCGGCGACGACCCCCTCGAGCCGCTGAGCAGGGCGGCGGGGCGCGACCAGCAACAGACTGCGCTCTTCCTCTGCCTGGCCCTGGCCGTGTCCGGGCAGGGCAGCCGCATCCACGCCTCATGGCTCGGCACCGCCTTCGGCGAGCTGTCCCTCGACCGGCCGGTCACCCACGGGCAGCGCTCGCTCTGGCTGGCCGCCGCCAGAGGCGCCTACGGCCCCGCCGGCAAGATCTTCGTGCTGCGCAAGCTCGACGTGCTCGCCGTGCAGGAACACGCCGATCCGAAACAGTGGATGCAGTCACTGGTGCCGGACGAGCCGTCGGTCGTCGTGCCGCCGTCCCTCGTCGACTTCCCCGAGATGGCCGAGATCCCCGAGCTGGCCAAGCCCGCGGTGGCCGCCGCCCGCCTGGCGAGGTTGCGCGGCCGCGTCTCCGAGATCACCTCGGCCCGGCAGTCCGACCACGACTCCTCCGCCCCGCTCGACAACAGCACCGGCAGCCCTGCCACGTCCTGGGCCGAGGACGAACCACTCGCCGTGCTGCGCTCGCTGATCGGCCAGAGCGGACCGGCCGGCCCGATGGCCTCGCTCAGCTCACACCTGCTCGACGACCTGCGCCCCGGCGCCGACCCGCATCTGGCGGCGATCGCCCTCCACGTGGCGGCGCCCATCCTGCGGGGCGTCGCCGAGGAGCTGGAGGCCGACAGCCGCCTGGAGCCGCCGGAGACGCTGACGGTGCCGCTCCTCGGTCACCGCATCCACCTGCGGCCCGAGGGCCCCGACGAGCTCTCGATGACCGCCGCCGAGGACGCCATCGTCGCCGACGGGGTCGTACCCCGCGGCCGGCCATGGGCCGCCATGGTGCTGATCGTCGCCGGGGTCGCCTGCCTTGTCGGCGCGGTCTTCCTCAACCACCTGCTCGTCGCGGCCGCCGTGGCCATGATCGGCCTGGCGGGCTGGCAGCTCTGGCTGCGCCGCAAGCTCGTCGAAGCCGACGCCCGCTACGTGACGGCCCAGGTGGGCGAGCTGAAAGAGCTGGCCGAGGGGGCGGTGTGGGCCCTGCACGCCTACGCCCGCGAAGCCGACGCCCGCGCGAAGCAGGCCGCCGCCGACGCGGTGGAGCTGGCCCGGCTGATCCGCCGCGGCCCACGCGCAGGCTGACCTTCCCGCCCGTACTAGAAGGTTGACCACCCGGCTTCCTTGCCGATGGTGGACTCGAGAACGCGCAGCCGACTGCGACGCAGCCCCGGTACTGGGCTTCCTCGCCACTCAGTGGGTCCATGGGCCCGGAGCGGGCTTGCCTGCCGTACAGAGCCTCAGGGCCCGCACTGAGCTTCCCCGCGCGTACAGTGCTTCGGGGCCCGCACCGGGCTTCCCTGCCCCTACCGTGCTGCAAGGGCCCGCCCCGGGATTCCCCCGCCCGCACGTGGGGTTGAGACCCGCACACGTGGGGCTTTCACCGGCCCGCCATCGCGACTGACCTGCAGGCCTGGCCTGCGGGGCTGGACGTGCGAACGCACTGCAGCCCGTTCCCGTTGCGACCCGGCCGCCGTCCCGTCACGCCCGCACGCGACAAGGAGCTTTGGTCCCGTCAGGAGACCCGCGGCCCGCATCACAGCGGGTCTCCTACGAAACCTCGATCTCCACGTGTGCCGGTGCGAGCAGGAAGACGCGGTCGGCGATGCGCTCGATCCTTCCCTCGCACCCGAAGGCCAGCCCCGCGGCGAAGTCGACCATCCTCGTCGCCTCGGGCATCGGCATGCCCGTGACGTCCATGATCACCGTCTGCCCGTCACGGAAGTGCTGACCGATCACCGGCGCGTCGTTGTACTTGAGCGGCTGGACCATCACGATGCGTGACGAGTCGACGTTCGCGCGCCACCGTCTGGCGGCCCGCTCCGTAGCCGGCACGTATTCGTCCTCGTAGTGCCCGTCGTCGTCGTAGCCCTCGTCGTATTGGTCGATTCCGCCCAGGCCAAGGTAGCTCACCACCTTGCGCACAGCCCCCATCGGCTTGTCCTTTCCTCAGGAACTCACCGTAATCGGCACGTCCCCACACATTGGACGGTAACCGACGATTCCGCATTCGCCACGCGACACGCCCAGGACTAATTCCATTTTGTACGGCTTGCAGCCCGGTTGCAGCTGGATATCCGACCCTTGGATAGCATCGAGCACATGCGCCTCTTCACTGTGGACGCCTTCACGGACACAGCTTTCAAGGGTAATCCCGCAGCGGTCTGCCTGCTGGACTCTCCGGTTACTGACCGATGGATGCAGAGCGTAGCCGCCGAGATGAACCTCTCCGAGACCGCCTACCTGCTCGGAGATTCTCTGCGCTGGTTCACGCCCGTGGTCGAGGTCACGCTCTGCGGTCACGCCACCCTCGCGACCGCCCACGTCCTCTATTCGACCGGGGCGGCGAGCGGCCGGCTCGAATTCACCACGGCCAGCGGGACGCTTACCGTGAATCGTGGCTCCGACGGCATGATCACCATGGATTTCCCGGCGAAGGAGGTGACCCCCTCCACCGTTCCGGCGGGCCTGGAGAAAGCGCTCGGAGCGACCCCGGTTCTCGTCGGAAAAAGCCACCTCGACCTGCTGGTCGAGCTCGAGTCAGAGGAATCGGTACGGTCGCTGACCCCCGATATTTCAGCCCTGGCCGCCGTCGACGCGAGAGGTGTCATCGTCACCGCGAGGGGCACGGAGACCGACTTCGTCTCCCGCTTCTTCGCCCCCAATGTCGGCATCCCAGAAGACCCGGTGACGGGCTCGGCCCACTGCGTGCTCTCCCCGTACTGGTCGTCCCGCCTCGGCCGCCCTTCCTTGGTGGGGGCCCAACTGTCGGACAGAGGGGGCCTCGTACACGTGACCCACGACGGCGACCGCGTCCACCTGGCCGGCCGGGCCGTAACGGTGCTCTCCGGCACCCTGAACGTCTGAGAGCTCCATGCAGGGACGCGGCCACGGGTCCCCAACCGCGGACGTCACGTGCGCGGCCGACCCTCACAACCTCATCCGCTGCATGGCGGTTGAAGGGCCACCCGACACGATCCTGCCCACACGTAACAGATTCCCTCTTAGCGACGTGCACCGCACAACTGGCACACTGCACGAATGATGATCAGAGTCGCGGACGAGCACGACTTCCCCGGTTTCCTCAGCTTGGCGTCTGAGGTTGAACACTGGTTCGGACCCATGGTCGCGGAGCCCGGCTTCCACGACGCCGTACGCAAGAACCTCCGCCGGTCGACGGCGCTCGTCGCAGTCTCGTCAGGCCCGGGTCTCCTCGGCGGGCTGTTGTTCGGGACATCACATGCCCCGACGTACCACGTCCGCTGGCTCGTCGTCTCAGAGCAGGCGCGGGGGCAGGGCGTCGGCCGGGCGCTGATGGCGGACGCGATGCGCAGGTACGTACGTGGCCCGGGCAGCGTCGAGGTGGTCACCTTCGGCGCTGACCACCCTGGCGCTTCCGCCAGCGGTGCGCGCGCCTTCTACGAGCGGCTCGGCTTCACCCCTGCCGAGGCCACCGACCCCGGGCCGGAAGGCGGCTCCCGGCAGGTCTACCGCCTCGCCATTCCCCTCAAGCCCTTCGAGTGACACAAAAAAGGGGGTTTCGACGCGCTAGGCGTCGAAACCCCCTCCAAAGATTGTCCGGCGGTGACCTACTCTCCCACACCCTCCCGAGTGCAGTACCATCGGCGCAGAGAAGCTTAACTTCCGGGTTCGGAATGT
>NZ_JBDPMJ010000028.1:0-106277 GCF_039880665.1 Nonomuraea sp. B5E05 | reverse complement strand
GACGCTGTCGCGCTTGTCGATCTCGAACTCCAGCCAGGCACCCCGGGACGGGATGACCTTGCAGCCGTACAGATCCTTGTCGGACGTCTTGTCGACGTTACGTTCGAAGTAGACGCCGGGCGAACGGACCAGCTGCGAGACCACGACACGCTCGGTGCCGTTGATGATGAACGTGCCCTTCGGCGTCATGAGCGGGAAGTCGCCCATGAACACCGTCTGGCTCTTGATCTCACCGGTGGTGTTATTGATGAACTCCGCCGTCACGAACATCGGGGCGGAGAAGGTCATGTCCTTGTCTTTGCACTCGTCTACGGAGTACTTCGGCGGCTCGAACCGGTGGTCGCGGAACGACAAGGACATGGTCCCCGAGAAGTCCTCGATCGGACTGATCTCTTCGAAGATCTCTTCGAGACCCGACTGGGTCGGGACGTCCCTGCGCCCGGCCTGGCGAGCCGCCTCTACCCGGGCCTTCCACTTCTCGTTGCCGAGCAGCCAGTCGAACGACTCGGTCTGCAGAGCGAGAAGGTCAGGAACTTCGAGAGGCTCCTGGATGCGCGAAAATGACACGCGACGGGGACCAGCGGGTACGGCGGAGGCGTTGCGCGAGGCTGCCAACAGATGTCCTTCCGAGGGCTCGCGGCGGACTGACTACACGCACGCCAGACAACCTCGCAACGTGAGCAAGCATCACGGGTCGTCAAAGGGCAGCGCAAAGGGGCAGTGTAGCCGAACGGCACACGCCTGTCCACTTCACTCTCGCTGCATGCTCCACGTTGGTCGCAGCATCGCCCGTTCAGGCGGATACGTCAAGCCCACAAGCGCGACTTTTAGCCGACTAGGGGCCCGGACGCAGGGTTTTCTCCCCTGTGTGACCGATCGCCTACCGCCAGGCCCAAGACGATACCCGCGAACGGGGGCGGTTAACGCTCTGTCACACCGAGGGCCGAACCCATGCCGGCAACCGGTGTAGCTGTGACTGAGGTACCCCTGGCATTGACCGCCCTAAACCTCTTTTTTGATAACAATTGACGGACGCGGCGCGCCGGAGCGTCAGGCGGTCCCGAGCAGGGTCGACAGATCGGCCACCAGCCATCGGGACTCTTGCCGAACCATCACCAACCTTGCCCGGTTCTGAGTGAACCCTTGCTGGGGCCCGTCCTTGCCGGAAACCTCCTTGACCGTACCCGTGTTCACGACGAGCAGAACCTCCACCCGGTCGGGTTCTGCCCGCTCGACGCCGGCCCCCGCCACGGACACGGTCTGGATGATCCTCTGGGCCTTCGCCCTGGACGCCAGGCTCGTTGCCAGCTGCCCGTAGTAGGTGGTCAGTTCCCCCGTGGTGTGCTCCTTCGCGCGCGCCAGATCCTTCTCCACCGTCCGGTAGTCGTACGAGAGCAGGTCAGGCGCCACCCTCTTGGCGGCGGACAGCGCCTCCGCCGCGGCCTCGTCTGCGGCGCGCAGGGAGCGCAGGTCGAGCCACATCACCGGGACCAGCACCCCCGCCACGGCCACGAGGAAGCCGAGCAGCGCGATCGTGAAGATCCTCATGTGACCTGCACCACCTTCGACACCAGCCAGGTGCCGCCGGTCCTGGTGACGTCCATCGACCACCGGTAGTACCGCTCCTGCGGCGGGTTGTCCGAGCCGTCCCAGCGGATCTCCACGTCGGCCACGACCAGCACCTTCGCGACGGCTCCCGTCATCGAAACCAGCCCGGCCGCGCGCAGGACGCCGTGCTGGACGACCTTGTTCGCGACGGTGGTCGACCGGAGCTTGCCGGCGTCGGCCTCGTATTCGGCCCTTGCCGGTCCGGTGGAGGTGTCGAGGATGCGCTTCATGTCGTCGTCGACGGTGCGGTGGCCGAGCGAGATCAAGTCGATCGCGTGGGTGCTCGCCGCCTCGAGCGCGGCCTGCTTGTCGTCCGCCCTGGCCTGCTCGTCGCGCGTTTGCGCGGCGAGCCACACGCCCGTGCCCATGAGCGCCACCAGCACCCCGCCGAGTGCCGCGATGAGGATGCGAGCGGGCCGAACCGCGAGCCCTGCCACGACACGCTCACCCCTTCCACGGCCGGTCGCCGGGATCATAACCCGGCACGCGCGCGTGGGGCCCCTCAACCAACCGAGGCGGCATTTCACCAGCTCATAACGAGTCAGCCGAAAACCCGTGAATGCCCCTGGCCGGGCCTGAGAGCCCCGCTGAGGCATCGGCGACGCACATCGCCTGTCGAGTGGTCGCCCCGCCGCCTGTGCGCTATCTGGCGCCGTGGAGGTGGGAGTTGACCAGGCGTGGATACTCCTCCAGCCAGTTGCGGCCGCGCTCGTCCACGAACGAGCCCTGCGGCGGGATCACGCCGTTGGCCGCCAGCCACGTGCCGGGCGGCCGCTGGCTGTGGCGGATCGAGTTGTCGCTCGGCATAAGCTGCGGCGGGATCGGGGGCAGCGCGCCGGGGTCGTGCCCCAGCAGCGCCTCGGCCTCCAGCTCCGAGACGTCCTTCTCCTCGGACATGCCGATCGGCCCGTGCTTCCTGGCGTTGAGGAACTGGCGCACCACCGGCTCGTCGCTCGACAACAACATCTCGCGCGGGCCGAACATGACCAGCTCGCGCCTGAAGAGCAGGCCGATGTTGTCGGGGACCGTGCGGGCGGTGTTGATGTCGTGGGTCACGATCAGGAACGTCGCCTCGATCTCGGCGTTGAGATCGACGATGAGCTGGTTGAGGTACGCGGTGCGCACGGGGTCGAGGCCGGAGTCGGGTTCGTCGAACAGGATGATCTCAGGGTCCAGCACCAGCGCCCTGGCCAGCCCCGCCCGCTTGCGCATGCCGCCGGAGATCTCCCCCGGCAGCTTCGACTCGGCGCCGAGCAGCCCGACGAGCTCCATCTTCTCCATCACGACCGCGCGGATCTGGCTCTCGGACTTCCTCGTGTGCTCGCGCAGCGGGAAGGCGATGTTGTCGTAGAGGCTGAGCGAGCCGAACAGGGCGCCGTCCTGGAACAACACGCCGAACAGCCTGCGCAGCTCGTAGAGCCTGCCCTCGTCGCAGCGGGCCAGGTCGTAGCCGTCGATCCAGATGTGGCCGCGGTCGGGCCTGAGCAGGCCGACGAGGGACTTGAGGAAGACCGACTTGCCGGTGCCCGAGGGGCCGAGCAGCACGGAGATCTCGCCGGGCGGGAGGGTGAGGGAGACGTCCTCCCAGATGACCTGCCGGCCGAACGACTTGGTCAACCCGTCGACCACGACTTCGACGCCCACTGGCCACCTCGGCATTCCGGGGGATGTGGCCCCACGGTAACGGCGATCCGCCTGATGTGAACCCGATCCGGCAACTTGTTACGGGCCGGTTATGAGACGTCGGGTCCAGTAAGCGCGCGCAAGCTGGGACGGAGCAGCCGGGCGATCTCCTCCGGCGGCACCCCGCGCAGCTCGTCGAGCTCGAGCAGCTGGTTGCCCACGGTCACGCCGACCATGACCGTCGTGATCAGCGCGGCGCGCAGCCGCGCGTCCTCGCCGGGTATGGACTCCGCGAGCCGGTCGATCTGCGCGCCCAGCACCTGCCGCGCCGACGCGGCGGCCTCGGGGTGCGTGAGCATCGACCGCATCATGGCCAGCGAGCCCTGCGGCATCTCGCCCAGCTTCACGCCGAGAGCGCCGAGCAGCCGCTCGACCACGTCCTCCGCGCCCTCATCCGTGTCGGAGGCCGCCGCCACGCGCACCGACTGCTGGAAGAGCTCCTGCTTGCTGCCGAAATATTGCATCACGAGGGCGGGGTCGACCTCGGCCGACCTGGCTATGGCCCTGATCGTGGCGCGCTCGTAGCCGACTTCGGCGAACAACGCCCTGGCCGCGTCGAGGATCCGCCCTTCGGTCCTGCGCCGCCTCTCGGCCCGGGGTAGCACATGCTGCACAAGTCCCCGGACGAGCTGGCCGTCCTCTACGCGGAGACCGGTCCGTACGAGTTCCCGTTCGGCGGGCTGCCGCCGTTCAGGGGACGCGAGGAGGTTCGTACGGGCTACCGCGGCATGTGGGACCGGATGCCCTTCGCGGTGCGAGAGGTGCGCCGGCGTGCCCTGCGGCGTACCGACGACCCGGAGGTCGTGGTGGTGGAGCAGGACGCCGTCGTCGACGTGGGCGGGGAGATCGTCCACACCAGGGACTACATGGACACCGGCGCCGTCACGCGGGTCCGGTCGGCGGGGGCACCCCCGCGAACGCGAAAAGAGGCGGACGCACCCGGCACCAGGGTGCAGCCGCCTCTTTCCGAAGAGCAAGCGTGAAGGGGGAAAGTTACTTCACGGTGACGGTGGCGCCGGCACCCTCGAGGGCAGCCTTGGCCTTCTCCGCCTGCTCCTTGTTGACCTTGCCGTCGAACACGGGCTTGGGAGCGCCGTCGACCAGGTCCTTGGCCTCCTTGAGGCCCAGGGACGTCAGGGCGCGGATCTCCTTGATGACCTGGATCTTCTTGTCACCGGCGGCCTCGAGGACGACGTCGAACTCGTCCTGCTCCTCGGCAGCGGGGGCCTCGGCGCCGGCGCCACCGGCGGCGGGGGCGGCGGCGACCGCGACGGGCGCGGCGGCCTTGACGTCGAAGACCTCTTCGAACTGCTTCACGAACTCGGACAGCTCGAGGAGGGTCATCTCCTTGAACGCGTCGAGCAGCTCGTCGGTGCTGAGCTTCGCCATGATGCTTTCCTTACGTTAGGACGTGCTGAGAACTAGGAACGGGACCGCGGAGTTGCGGCAACCCCCGTGTTACTCGCCGGCCTCTTCGCGCTTCGCGCGCAGGGCGTCGGCCAGCTGGGCCATGTTGGTCGGCAGCGCGGCGAACATCGCGGCAGCAGCGCTCTGCTTCGCCTTCATGGCGCCGGCCAGCTTCGCGAGGAGGACCTCGCGGGACTCGAGGTCGGCAAGCTTGGTGATCTCGGTGGCGTCAAGCGTCTTGCCGTCAAGGACGCCGCCCTTGATCACCAGAAGGGGATTGGCCTTGGCGAAGTCACGCAGACCCTTGGCCGCCTCGACAACGTCGCCGTTGACGAAGGCGATCGCGGTCGGACCGGTGAGCAGGCTGTCGAGGCCCGCGAGACCGGCCTCGTCGGCCGCGATCTTGGTCAGGGTGTTCTTCGCCACGGCGAACTTCGCATTCTCACCGAGAGAGGTGCGCAGCTCCTTGAGCTGGGCGACGGTGAGACCGCGGTACTCGGTCAGAACGGCGGCAGCGCTGCCCTCGAACTCGTTCTTGAGCTCGGCAACCGCTGTCGCCTTATCCGCCCTCGCCATGGGCCTCCTTCCAGATGTGCCACCGGCGAAGGCCCCTGACATGAGAACAGCCCCGAGCGCAGGGCGCACGGGGCTCACGCACACGGATCACACCATGTGGGAAACTCGTATCACACCTGCGCGGGCCGTCCACATGATGTGGATCCTTCGGTCGCCAGGCTTTGAGGCACCTGACGACGACCGGCGGTCTTCGGCAACGACCAGACTACGTGCTGGCCGCCGAGTTTCCAAATCGTTCTCAGCTGGTCTTGCCCTTGGGCAGCTCACCCACCTGGTCCGCGGGCGGCGCCTCGATGGCGACCGGCTCGTTGAACCCCTTGAAGAACAGGGTGGCGTCGAGCGTGCCGCCCTCCTTCGAGCCGTTCAGGGTCAGCTTGCGCGGCAGGCCGTCGGCGGCCACCCAGATGTCGAACTTGACGTCCTTCAGCTCCGCCAGGCCCGTCCTGGCGTGCTCCTGCTTGTCGGCGGGAAGCTGCTGGACGGCCGCGTCGACCGGGAAGGTGCCGCTGTAGTGGGTGGTGTCCTCGCTGTTGACGCTCTCGTTGCCGACCGACTTCACGTCCTGCGAGGCCGTGATGAGCTTGGTCATGTTACCCAGGTCGAACTGCTGGATCTGGGTGAGCATCTGGTTGACCTGGTTGGAGTCGGCCATCCCGCTGAGCGGGACCTTGATCCACGGCTTGGTGGCGCCCACGAGGTCGTTGAGCGCCTCGACCTTGACGTAGACGGTGTCGCCCTGGAGCACGGCGCGCGCGCCGCCCGGCAGACTCCTGCCTCCCATGTCGGCGGTGTCCAGGGTGAGGTCGACGGCGAGCTGGGGCTTGCTCTGGTAGAGCATGCGACCCTGCACCTTGCCGGTCCCCTCCTGGGGATGCGTCACGTTGACGACGGCGTCGACGGTGTAGCTGGTCACCTCCGCGGTCTTCTGCGCGGCCTGCGAGAGGACCTCCGAGGCGGCCAGGTTGACCTGGATGGGCTGGGCGTTCGATCCACAACCGGCGACCGCTGCCACGACGAGCGCGGCGCCGGCCGCGGAGAGACTTATGCGCTTCAGCATGTTTTGACCTTACGTTTAAGTTCCGCCGCCGTGGCGCCTTCCCCGGACAAATAAGGGAAAACCCAGGGTTAACCCTCACAGCCCTCACACATCTCCTTCACAAGTGGTGCCCCGCCGCCCGGCACCCCACGCCTCGACGGCCCCCGCCCCGAACCCGACGGTGCAACTCGCACGAACCTCGCAGCTTCGGGAAAACCCGAGACGGCGGCGACAACGAAAGAGCCCCGCCCTGAACAAGGGCGAGGCTCTTCGGCGAGAAAATGCGGAAGGTCAGGCCTCCAGGTCGGCGGTGAGGCCGCGGGTGACGTTGGGGTCGACGGGAACGCCGGGGCCCATCGTCGTGGAGAAGGTGACCTTCTTCAGGTAGCGACCCTTGGCCGCCGACGGCTTGAGACGCATCACCTCGTCAAGGGCGGCGGCGTAGTTTTCGATGAGCTGACGCTCGTCGAACGACGTCTTGCCGATGACGAAGTGCAGATTGGCCTGCCGGTCGGTGCGGAACTCGATCTTGCCGCCCTTGATCTCCGTGACGGCCTTGGCGACGTCGGGCGTCACGGTGCCGGTCTTGGGGTTGGGCATGAGGCCACGCGGGCCGAGCACACGGCCCAGGCGGCCGACCTTGCCCATCAGGTCGGGCGTGGCCACGACGGCGTCGAACTCGTTGAGCCGGTTGCCCTTGGAGATCTCGTCGATCAGCTCGTCGGCGCCGACGATGTCGGCGCCCGCCTCGCGGGCTGCCTCGGCACGGTCACCGGTCGCGAAGACCAGGACCCGGGCGGTCTTACCGGTGCCGTGCGGGAGGTTGACCGTGCCGCGCACGATCTGGTCGGCCTTACGAGGGTCGACGCCCAGCCGCAGTGCGACCTCGACGGTGCCCTCGAACTTGGTGGGCGACGTCTCCTTGGCCAGCTTCGCGGCGTCGGCGGGCGAGTAGAGCTTGTCGCTGTCGACCTTGGCGGCTGCGTCTTTGTACGCCTTGCTGCGCTTCATGTCTTGTGACTCCTGAGTGGTCTGCGGGCCCGCTGGGCCCTCCCACGAACGGGAAAAAGGTGTCAGTCGGCGATCGTGATGCCCATCGACCGGGCGGTGCCGGCGATGATCTTCTCGGCCGCCTCGACGTCGTTGGCGTTGAGGTCGGGCATCTTGGTCTCGGCGATGCTGCGCAGCTGCTCGCGGCTCAGCTTGCCGACCTTGTCACGGTGCGGGACCGCGCTGCCCTTGTCGAGACCGAGAGCCTTCTTGATCAGCTCGGGCGCCGGCGGCGTCTTCGTGATGAAGGAGAAGCTGCGGTCTTCGAAAATGGTGATCTCAACGGGGATGATGTTGCCCCGCTGGGCCTCGGTGGCAGCGTTGTACTGCTTGACGAAGTCCATGATGTTGACGCCGTGGGGACCGAGGGCGGTGCCCACGGGCGGCGCCGGGGTGGCCTGACCGGCCGGCAGTTGCACCTTGACGAGTGCGGCGATTTTCTTCTTCGGAGGCATGTGTCCTTCTCCGGGTCCTGATTGCGATGCTTGCCGGACTGCGGATGCAGCCCTGACATGTCGGAAGGCCACCCCTCGCGACAGGGCGGCCAGCCGAACGTCTAAGTGTAGGTGATCGTCCTAGATCTTCGAGACCTGGTTGAACGAGAGCTCGACGGGAGTCTCGCGGCCGAAGATCGAGACGAGCACCTTGAGCTTCTGCGACTCGGGGCTGATCTCGCTCACCGAGGCGGGCAGCGTGGCGAAGGGGCCGTCCATGACCGTGACCGACTCGCCGATCTCGAACTCGACGGTCGGGCCCGTGGTCGTCTTGGCCGCGGCCTTCTTGCTCTCCTCGGTCGGCTCCGGCGCCAGCAGCTTGGCGACCTCGTCGAGGCTGAGCGGGCTGGGCTTGTTGGACAGGCCCACGAAGCCGGTCACACCGGGCGTGTTACGGACGGCGGCCCAGGACTCGTCGGTCAGCTCCATGCGCACCAGCACGTAGCCGGGCAGCACGCGCTCCTTGACCGGCACCTTCTTGCCGCTCTTGAACTCCTGGACGGTGTGCGTCGGCACCTCGACCTGGTAGATGTAGTCCTCCATGTTGAGCGAGACGTTGCGGCTCTCGATGTTGGACTTCACGCGGTTCTCGTAGCCGGCGTAGGAGTGGATGACGTACCACTCGCCGGGCAGGCCGCGCAGGGAGCTCTTGAACTCCTCGACCGGATCGACGTCAGGAAGAAGAGCAGCATCGTCCTCGACGGCGGAAGCCTCGGCATCGGCTGCCTCGTCGCTCTCCGCGACCTCGGCCTCGGAGACGGCCGACTCGGCGGCCTCCTCGGCAGCCTCTTCCAGCTCGTCGCCCCACTCGCCGCGGGGCTCCTCGGCCGGAACTGAAGACTCGGACACGGTGACTCTTCCTCTTTCGTCTTGTCGTTTGCTCTCGTATCGAATGGCGACTCCGTCAGACGACACCGGCCGGGGGCTCGGTCAGGCTCCGCCGAAGATCCGCAGAACCAGCCATCCCAGGCCGCTGTCGAGCCCGTAAACGATCGCAACCATGATCAGAACGAATATCAGAACGACCGTCGTATAGGTGACGAGATCCTTGCGTGTCGGCCAGATGACCTTACGGAGCTCGTTGACGACCTGCCGATAGAAAAGGGCAGGTGAAGTGCGTGTCTTCTTTTCGCCACCCGGCTTGCCTGCGGTCTCGCCGCGCGTGTCGATCGCCACAGTCCTCACCTGAATCAGTCGTATCCAACGCAGTTTTGCGGCGCGCTTACACGCCCATTATTGCGCGGACCGCACTCGCAGGGCACGAGGGACTCGAACCCCCAACCGCCGGTTTTGGAGACCGGTGCGCTACCAATTGCGCCAGTGCCCTATGTCATCGACCAGACTACCCTGATCGACTCACTGCCTGGACCGAACCGCTCGCCGACATGCGGCGGAAGGACCACGCGAAAGCATACGGGGGAATGCCTGCCACGTCGAACCAGATCCTGATGGCCCAGGTCACGCGGGCGTGTGGCCTGCGAAGTGCCCCGTGGGAGCATGGACGCATGTCCACTCGATCCCGCATCTCAGCGAGAATTTCCGCGATCTCCGAGTCGGCCACGCTGGCCGTCGACGCCAAGGCCAAGGCCATGAAGGCGGCCGGACGTCCCGTCATCGGCTTCGGTGCGGGCGAGCCCGATTTCCCGACGCCCGGCTACATCGTCGAGGCGGCGATCGAGGCGGCCCGCGACCCGCGCTTCCACAAGTACACGCCGGCCGGCGGGCTGCCCGAGCTCAAGCAGGCCATCGCCGACAAGACGCGGCGCGACTCCGGCTACCAGGCCGAGGCGTCGCAGGTGCTGGTCACCAACGGCGGCAAGCAGGCCGTCTATCAGGCGTTCGCGACGCTGCTCGACCCCGGTGACGAGGTCCTCGTCGTGGCCCCCTACTGGACGACCTACCCCGAGGCGATCAAGCTGGCCGGGGGCACCCAGGTCAGCGTCGTGACCGACGAGTCCACCGGCTATCTCGCGAGCGTCGAGCAGCTCGAGGCGGCGCGCACCGAGCGGACGAAGGCGCTGCTGTTCGTCTCGCCGTCCAACCCGACGGGCGCCGTCCACTCGCGCGAGGAGACGGTGGCGATCGGCCGCTGGGCCGCCGAGCACGGGCTGTGGGTCGTCACCGACGAGATCTACGAGCACCTCGTGTACGGCGGCGCCGAGTTCACCAGCATCGCCACGGCCGTCCCCGAGCTGGGCGACCAGGTCGTGATCCTCAACGGCGTGGCCAAGACGTACGCGATGACCGGCTGGCGCGTGGGCTGGCTGATCGGCCCGTCCGACGTGGTCAAGGCGGCGACCAACCTGCAGTCGCACGCCACCTCCAACGTCTCGAACGTCGCCCAGATGGCCGCGCTGGCCGCGGTTTCGGGAGATCTGTCCGCGGTGACGGAGATGCGTGCGGCGTTCGACCGGCGCCGCCAGACGATGGTTCGGATGCTCAACGAGATCCCGGGCGTGTTGTGCCCGGAACCAAAGGGGGCGTTCTACGCGTACCCCTCTGTAAAGGAGCTGCTCGGCAGGGAGTTGCGCGGCCAGAGGCCCGCGTCGTCCGGCGAGCTGGCCGAGCTGATCCTGGAGGAGGCCGAGGTCGCGGTGGTGCCCGGTGAGGCGTTCGGCACCCCGGGATATTTCCGGTTGTCCTACGCGCTGGGCGACGACGACCTCGTCGAGGGTGTCAGCCGACTGGGCAAGCTGCTGGCCGAGGCCCGCTGAGGCCACCGTTCACTGGGCCACGCTCTGCGCGATCTCGGAGGCGAGGGGCCTGATCTCGGCGGCGAGGCCGGGTGTCGCGCCGATGTAGATGGCGGTGCCCGGCCGCTCCAGCCACATGAAGTTGCGCAGGCCGTTGCGCGTGGTCCAGTGCAGCGCCGGCCTGCCCCAGTACGCGCTCAGCGTCGACCTGGGCACCAGCGTCACGAACTGCTCGGCGGTGCGCACGCCGCACACCACGCCGACGTACAGGCGCTCGTCGTCCCGCAGCCAGGTCAGACCCCTGACCTTGGTCCGGCGCCGGAGTGATTCGAGGCGGCCGAACGAGCCCGCCCGTGCCAGGCCGGCGGGCGAGGCGGGAAAGTGCACCTCGGTCGAGCCGCAGGCCAGCGCGATGGTCCGGCGCTGGGTATCCGGTTCGGGGTGCGGCGACGCCGAGAACGCCGGCCGGCTGTCCGCGTCGGTGCCGGTGTCCGTCGGCGGCGCCTGGCCGGCGAGGGCGTCGCAGGCGGCCAGCCCCGGCATGAGCCCGCACACGAGGAGCACGGCTGCCGTACGCCGCATTGACCAACCCCCCATGACGTGAGTGCATATGCCGGGCAAAGGCTCCTAGTCTCCTACAGGAGCCCTGATCGAGGTCGCAATAGTGACCAGTTCACCGGCAAGAGAGTCGCTGACCCTGACCCACGCACCGGTGCCCGCCCGTTCCAGCCAGGCGATCATCCGGCCGCCCTTCAGATGCTCGCCCACCACGGCGGGCCTCCCCCGTACGGTGATGGCGCGGGCGTTCAGCACGGCGACCCGCTCGCGGTAGCGCGCCCAGCCGGCCGCCACGGCGCCCTGCTCGACCCGGGCCTCGACGAAGTCCCCGCCCGCGCTCCACCTGGCCCAGCGGCCCTCGACGCCCGGCTCCTGCCCGATCGCTCCGCCGCCGGAGCGCGCCAGCCCCGCGGGCAGGTAGGTGAGCCAGAGGTCGTCGGAGATCACCGCGAGCGCGGGCACCACGGCACGCCTGGCAGGAACGGCCGCCGCCGCCGCGGCCCGGTCCTCCGCCGCGGGCGTGGGCGTGCGGCCCTCCGCCGCGGTCACCCCCTCTCCGGCCGCGGTCGCGGGCGGGCGGTCGTCGGCTGGGGACGGTGCGGGAACGGGCTGCGGGGTCTCCACGGCGGCCCGCGGGGGACGGCCGAACCCTGAGGAGAAGAGACCGTAGATGATGAGGGCCGTCGCCGCGAACGCCAGCGCCGCCAGCGCCGTGCGCCATCCCTGCCTGCCGGCCCGAGCCTCGGGGATCATTCCTCGATGATCCCCCGTGAGGTCTCCCCCGTACCGCGTGTTCCCGCAGACTCCTGCCGCGATCCTTTCGGCCCTGGTGGCAAAATATGCGGATGCCAAGGCCCCTGCACGCGCTTCCCAAGGCCCATCTCCACCTGCACTTCACCGGATCGATGCGCCACTCGACGCTGATCGAGCTGGCCAGGGAGCAGGGCCTGCACCTGCCCGACGCGCTGGAGCAGGACTGGCCGCCGAAGCTGCGGGCCACCGACGAGCGCGGGTGGTTCAGGTTCCAGCGGCTGTACGACATCGCGCGGTCCGTGCTCACCCGGCCGGAGCATGTCTACCGGCTGCTGGCCGAGACCGCTGAGGACGAGGTGGCGGCCGGGTCGCGGTGGCTGGAGATCCAGGTCGACCCGTCGGGTTACGCGCCGCGGTTCGGCGGGCTGACGGCCACGCTCGAGCTGATGCTCGACGCGGCGGACCGGGCGGCCGAGCACGCCGGGATCGGGATCGCCGTGATCGTGGCGGCCAACAGGATCCGGCATCCGCTCGACGCGAACACGCTGGCCAGGCTCGCCATCCAGTACGCCGGCAAGGTGGTCGGGTTCGGGCTGTCCAACGACGAGCGGCGGGGGGCGGCGCGCGACTTCGAGCGGGCGTTCAGGATCGCCAAACGCGGCGGGCTGCTGGCCGTGCCGCACGGCGGCGAGCTGATGGGGCCGCGCAGCGTGGCCCAGTGCGTCGACGACCTGGGGGCCGACCGCGTCGGCCACGGGGTGCGGGCGGCCGACGACGAGTGGCTGATGCAGCGGCTGGCCGACCGGCAGATCTGCTGCGAGATCTGCCCCTCGTCGAACGTGGGGCTCGGGGTGGCCGAGCGGGACGCGGACGTGCCGTTGCGCCGGCTGTTCGACGCGGGGGTGCCCATCGCCCTGGGAGCCGACGACCCGCTGCTGTTCGGCACGCGGCTGCTGCGCCAGTACGAACTGGCCAGGGACGTGCACGGCTTCAGCGACGCCGAGGTGGCCGAGCTGGCGCGGCAGTCCGTACGGTCGTCGACGGCTCCTGAGGCGGTGCGCAAGGAGCTGCTGCAGGGCGTGGACGAGTGGCTGACGAGCTCGCCCTCACCCGAGTGACCTGGCGACGGCGACCGCCTCGTCCACGTCGCCGGCGCCTTCGAGCCGGTAGTTGAGCGTTCCCCGCTGCCAGACGAGGGTGGAGGCCGCCTGGCGCAGGGGCACGTGGGTGCCGTCCTGGCGCCTGATGTAGCCGAGGGGGTGCTCCCCGGGCAGCCACCAGGCGCTGTACGTGCCCACCATGACGTGGTCGGGCCACGGCGGGCCGAGCTGCTTGTAGAAGTACGGCCCCACCGCGCCGCTGAACTGGTCGAGCCGCACACCGCCCGGCCAGAACATCGACACCACCCTGCCGTGGTCGGCGACCGTGACGCGCCGCGGTTCCCCGAGCCTGGCCGGAATCCTGACCGCGAAGTCCACCAGCTCGGGGATATCGGCGAGGGACACCGTCCGCTCGGCGGGCAGGGACGTCCGGGTGGTGACCGGCTCGGGCGGGGTGTCACCGATCTCCACCTCGACCCCGGCGAAGCGCAGGATCGCCGCCACGGCGGCGCGACCTTGGGGGGTGGCGGCGGTGACGGCGAGGACGGCCACGACGGCGGCGGCCACGACCTTCCACCGCGCCCGCCTTCTCCCCGCGGTCCGCCGTCCACGTCCCGCCGCCCCCCGCCGACCGCTGTCCCGCCGGCCCGCCACCTCACGGGGGCTCTTGTCGCCTCCGGGGGCTCCCCCGCCGGACGTCCCGCCGAAGGACACCTCTGCCTCGGACTTCTCCCCGTCGGACCTCTCCCCCGAGGGCTTCTCCTCCTCGGAGTTCTCCGCGTCAGGCCTCTCGCCATGGGATTCCTCCCCCTGGGGCTTCTCCTTCTCAGGCGGTGCGAAGGCGTGGGTCGCGGAACCTGGGGTCCCCATTGCGGGTGTCCTGGAGCCGGAGAGCTCCTCGGCGGGTCGGTCCAGGGCGGGTGGTTCGGGAGCGCGCGGTTCGGGGGTGGGTTCGAGGCGGGCGCGTACGGCGGCCGCGACGTCGGAGTGAGGCAGGCCGGGGACGTCGATGAGGTCGCCGAGCGCCAGCAGTTCGGCCTCGAGGTCGTCGTACGGCTCAGGCGAGTTCATTGCCCACCCCCTTCCTCAGCCGGGCCAGCCCGCGGTGGGTGCTGGACTTGACGGTGCCGACGGGCCAGCCGAGCACCTGCGCGGTCTCCGCCTCGGTCAGCTGTAAGAAATACCGGCAGACGACGGCCTGGCGTTCCCGTTCCGGGAGATCGCGCACCGCCGCGAGGAGCCGGGTGCGCCGGTCGGCGGCGACGGCGGCGCCCTCGGGGTCGTCGGGCGCCGCCGCGTCGGCGATCGCCCCGAGCCGGAGCGCCAACTCTCCCCTGCGCCCTCGCGACCGGGTCAGGGTGTGCGTCTCGTTGGCGACGATGCGCAGCAACCACGGGCGGAACGGCGCGTCCCTGCGGAAACTCGCCAGGTGCCGGTACGCCTTGACGAACGCCTCCTGCACGACGTCCTGCGCTTCGTCGCCCGCGCCCAGCATGACGGCGGTACGGTGGGCGAGCGCGCTGTAGCGCGTGACCAGCGCTTCGTAGGCGGCCAGGTCACCGGTGAGCGAGCGCGCGATCGCCTCGTCGTCGTCCATGGCGGCTCAGATTCCATCGCATCCGGGCGGCGCGCGGAAGGGTGTTTCGCTGTTCAGGTGAACGTGGCCGTTGATCGGGGCATTAGACTCGGGCAATCCATCAGCCCCTAGAAGGAACGGGATCATGTCTTCTGGGTATGACCGTGTAGTACAACCGGCGGCCGGTGACGAGGCCCTGGAGAACCACCTAGGTGGGGACGAGGCCAAGAACTATCGGCAGTACGAGTTCGACATGGTCGCCCCGCATGTCGGGCGTTCGATGCTGGAGATCGGCTCCGGGCTCGGCCACTTCGCCGAGCAGTTCCTGCCGCGGCTCGACCGGCTCGTCGTGAGCGACTTCGACCCCTACTGCGTCGAGCAGTTGGAGAAGCGTTTCGCGGGCCGTGACGAGATCGATGTCCTGCAGTTCGGGCTGCCCACCGACATCCCGCTGGAGAACAAGGTCGACACCGTCGTCATGATGAACGTCCTCGAGCACATCGAGGACGACGCCGAGGCGCTGCGCTCGCTGGCCCGCGTGACGCTGCCCGGCGGGCGGATCATCATCTGGGTGCCCGGCTACATGCAGCTTTATGGTGACTTCGACCGCAAGGTGGGGCACGTCCAGCGTTACACGCCCAAGACGCTGGGCACCGCGGTCGCCAAGGCCGGGCTCGACGTCGAAGTGCTCAAGCCGATCAACTTCCTGGGCGGCATCGCCTGGTGGGCGGCCGTGCGCCGGGGCGGCGTCGGCTATCCCGACCCGCGCCTGGTCAAGGTCTACGACCGCACGGTGGTCCCGCTGACCCGCTTCATCGAGCGTTTCGTCCGCCCGCCGTTCGGCCAGACGGTGTTCTGCGTGGCGCGGGTGCCCAAGCCCAAGCAGTGACGGCGAGCCCTGCCGCGCGTGGCGGCCGGGCCGCGCGTCACTTGATGGACCCGGCGGTCAGCCCGCCGACCACCTTCCGTTCGATCAGCGCGAAGAGGATGATCACGGGGATGGTGGCGATCACGGAGCCGGCGAACAGGTTCTGCCAGTCGACCTGATACTGGCCGATGAACGAGTTGAGCGCCACGGTCAGCGGCTGGTTCTCCGGGGTCGTGGTGAGGGTCAGCGCGACCACGAACTCGTTCCACGCGGCGATGAACGTGAAGATCAGCGCTGTGATGACGCCCGGCAGGGCCAGCGGCAGGGTGATCCTGAACAACGCGCCGAACCGCCCGTTGCCGTCGATGAAGGCGGCCTCCTCCAGCTCGCGTGGGATCGAGGCGAAGTACGCGTTCAGGATCCACACCGCGAACGCCAGGTTGAAGCCGCCGTTGACGAGGATCAGCGACCAGATCGAGTCGACCAGCCCGAACTGGAAGAACTCCCGGTAGATGCCGACCAGCATGGCGGTGGGCTGGAACATCTGGGTGATCAGCACGAGGATCAGGAACGCCGTACGCCCCCTGAACCTGTGCCGGGCCGAATAGTAGGCCGCGGGCAGCGCCACCAGCAGCACGAGCACCGTCGAGCCCGCGGCCACCTTCAGCGTCACCCACAGGTTGCCTGCCAGGCCGCTGGTCCAGAAGTTGGTGAGGTTGGACCACACCCATTCCTCGGGCCAGAACGACACCTCGCGCAGCGAGTCCTGGGAGCGCAGCGAGGTGAGCAGCATCACCACGTACGGGAACAGGAACAGGAACGAGATGACGTACGCGGCGGCCGCGACGATCACGGTCTTCAGCTTCGGCATGCGGCGCGCCGCTCCGCGATCGGGGCGGACGTGGGAGCGGGGCCTGGTCCGCGGCGGCATGGTGTTGACGGCCATCACGTGACCTCCTTGTTCCAGCGGGAGACCTTGAGGAAGATCACGGTCAGCACGATCACCATGCCGAAGTTGACCACGGACATGGCCGCCGATTCTCCGATGTCAGAGCTTTTGAGGATGAACATGAAGATCGTGGAGGTGGCCGTCGAATAGCCGGGCTGCCCGTGGGTCATGGCCCAGATGATCGGGAAGCTGTTGAAGACGTTCATGACGTTGATCAGGGCCGCCACGGTGAGCGCGGGGCGCAGCAGCGGCAGCGTGATCGACCAGTACGTCCGCAGCCGGCCCGCGCCGTCCATCGTGGCCGCCTCGTAGACGTCGGACGGGATCGTCGCCAGGCCGGCCAGCAGCGCGTACGTGGTGAACGGCACCGACACGAACACCGCGACGAACACCAGCCACGGCATGGCGGAGGAGGCGTCGCCGAGCTGGTCTGCCGCCGCTCCGCCCATCGCGTCGATCAGCCCGAGTTTCACGCGGATCTGGTTGATCACGCCGACCTCGGGGTCGAGCATCCACTTGAAGATGATCGCCGTCATCAGCACCGACGCGGCCCAGGGCGCGATCAGCGCCCATCGGGCGATCTTGCGCAGCGGGAAGTGCTGGTTGAACAGCTGGGCCAGGGCCAGCGAGATCAGCACGGTGAGCACGACGACCGCGACCACCCAGACCACGCTGCGGACCATGATGTCGGCGAAGTCCTTCTCGCCGACCAGCTTCTCGTAGTTCGCCAGGCCGTTGCCCCCCTGGACGATGCCGAACCGGCTGATCTTGAGGAACGACGACCTGATCATCTCGATCACGGGCCAGAGCACGACCAGCGCGATGAGCAGCACGGCGGGCCCGACCCACGCGAGGGGCTCCAGGGCGCGCATCCTCTTCATGTGCTAGCCCGCCGCCTCGGCCGTCTTCTGGAGCTCGCCGAGGACCTTGGCCGGGTCGTCCTTGACGGCCCCGCCGATGGTCTGCTTGATCGCCGGGTTCACCACGGCCCACTTGGGGTCCTGGAACGGGTAGAAGCTGGCGTTCGGCAGCGCGTCGAGGAACGGTTTGAGCTTCTCGTCGCCCGACAGCTTCTCGATGCCGCCGTTGGTGACGGGCAGCAGTTTGTACGTCTCGGAGATCTTCTGGGCGGCGTTGCCGGTGTAGAAGAAGTCGAAGAACTTCTTGATCTCGGCGGCGTGGCCGTTCTTGTTGAACGCCATGATCCAGTCCATGACGCCGAGCGTGGTGTCGAGCGGGCCGGTCCTGCCGGGGATCGGGACGACGCCGTAGTTCTTCAGCCCGGCGGCGTCGAAGATCGGGATGGACATGGGGCCGCCGTTGACCATGCCGACCTTGCCGGCCCCGAAGTCCTCCCAGACCGTCTTGCGGTCCTTGGTGCCCGGGTTGGGGGTGGTCAGGCCAGCTTCGACCAGGCCCTTCATGTAGGTGAAGGTCTCGACGTTCTGCGGCGAGTCGATGACCCACTTGCCGGAGGCGTCGGTGTAGCCGCCGCCGTTGCCGAGCATCCACAGGAACGACTCGGCCTGGGCCTCCTCCTGGCCGAGCGGCAGGCCGAATGGCTGGGTGACGCCGGCCTCCTTGAGCTTGCCCGCGGCGGCCTTGAGCTCGTCCCACGTCTTCGGCGGCTCCTCGATGCCGGCCTTGTCGAAGAGGTCCTTGTTGTAGAACAGGGCGCGGGCGGAGGAGACGAACGGGATGCCGTACTGCGTCCCGTCGACCTTGCCGAACTCGGCGAACTTCTGCAGCATGTCGCCGGAGACGTTCGGCGAGAGCACCTCGTCCACCTTGTGGAGCAGGCCCTCCTTGACGAAGCCGGAATAGTCGCCGGTCTGCAGGATGTCGGGCACCTGACCGTTCTGGATCATGGTGGCGACCTGCTTGTCGATCTGGTTCCAGTTGATGACCTGGACGTCGACCTTGATGGTGGGGTTGGCGGCCTCGAACTCGTCGACGACGCCCTTCCAGAACGTCTCGCCCGAGTTCGGCTTGCCGGGGCCGTCGCCGTAGTCGGCGGCGACCATCTTCAGCGTGACCTGACCGTCGCCCGACTCCTGGGCGCCGCCGCCGGATCCGCAACTGGACAGGACCAGCACCGTGGCGAGGCCGAGAGCGGCGCCGCCCGCAAGCTTCATCTTCACTGGAGATACCGCCTTCTCGTCGGACGGGTGACGCTGGTCCGTACCAGCCAACGGACCCCGCCCAGGGGTTGGGGGGCGCGCGAGCCACAGCTCGACGCGTTCGCGTCACTGTAAGCCTGCGTTCGACAACCGGTCTATACCGGCTCGTATCAGTTCGGCAACACTCAGACCCGAGAAAGCTCCCATCCGGTCTAGACCGGATGTCAGAGGATTTTTCTCCGTACGTTCTCCCCGCCCTCCGGCGCACCGATCCACGGCCCGTCGATGGACGGGTCCAGCACGCCCTCCTCCAGGAAGTCGTAGCGGCCGTCGAGCACGTATCCGGCCAGCCGCGCGTCCTGGTGGTCGCTGTTGTCCCAGAGCCGGTCGAACAGCGCGTCGACGCGGTGCCGCGCCTGGTGGCAGAAGGTGTCGGCGAGCTCGTACGGGCGCTGCCCCAGGTCCTTGGAGTCCTCTTCCGCCTTGACACAGGCGGCCGTCATGGCGAACAGCTCGGCCCCGATGTCCACGATCCGGCCGAGGAAGGCCTGCTTGTGCTCCAGACCGCCCTGCCAGCGGGACATGCCATAGAAGGTGGAGCGGGCCAGCTTCCTGCTGGTCCGCTCCACGAAGCGCAGGTGCGCGGAGAGCGGGCCGAAGCCGGCGTACGCGGTGGGCAGGTTGCCGGTGCCGGCCACCAGCGTCGGCAACCACGTGGCGTAGAAGCGGCCGGCCCGGCGCAGGGCCTGGGCACGTTCCTGGCGGGAGGCGTCAGGGTTGATCAGCTCGCCGGCGGCCGACAGGTGGGCGTCCACCGCCTCCCGCGTGATCATCAGGTGCATGATCTCCGACGAGCCCTCGAAGATGCGGTTGATCCGGGAGTCGCGCAACATCTGCTCGGCGGGCACGCCTCGTTCGCCGCGGGCGACCAGCGACTCGGCGGTCTCGTAGCCGCGCCCGCCCCTCATCTGGACCAGCTCGTCGAGCGCCTGGTACGACAGCTCGGAGGCGAACAGCTTGGCCAGCGCCGCCTCGATCCTGATGTCGTTGCGCTGGTCGTCGGCCATGCGGCTGGTGAGCTCGCAGACGGCTTCGAGCGCGTACGCGGTGGCCGCGATGAAGGCGATCTTCGTGGCCACCGCCTCGTGCCTGCCGACCTTGCGCCCCCACTGCACGCGCTCGCTGCCCCACTCGCGGGCGATCTTGACGGCCCACTTGGTGTTGCCCGCGCACGTCGCGGGCAACGACAGCCGGCCGGTGTTCAGCGTGGTAAGGGCGATCTTGAGGCCCTGGCCCTCCTTGCCGATCAGGTTCTTCGCCGGCACCCTGACCTGGGAGAACTCGGTTACGCCGTTCTCGATGCCGCGCAGGCCCATGAAGCCGTTGCGCCGCCGGACCGTGATGCCCGGCGAGTCGGCCTCGACCACGAACGCGCTGATCTTCTTGCCGGTCCTCGCCATGACCACGAGGAGGTCGGCGACGACGCCGTTCGTCGTCCACAACTTGACGCCGTCGAGCACGTAGTCGTCGCCGTCGCGCACGGCCGTGGTCGACAGGCGGGCCGGGTCGGAGCCGACGTCGGGCTCGGTCAGCAGGAACGCCGAGATCTCGCCTCTCGCGCACCTCGGCAGGAACTCGCGCTTCTGCTCCTCGGTGCCGAACAGCTTGAGCGGCTGCGGCACCCCGATCGACTGGTGCGCCGACAGCAGCGTGGCCAGCGCGGGGCAGTACGAGCCGACGAGCATGAGCGTGCGGCAGTAGTACAGGTACGGCAGCCCGAGCCCGCCGTACTCCTTGCCGATCGTCATCCCGAACGCGCCGAGCTGCGCCAGCCCCTTGACCACCTCGTCGGGCACCTGCGCGGTCCGCTCGATGAGCGCGGGGTCGACCTCCGTGTCCAGGAAGCGGCGCATCGCCCGGACGAACTCCTCCCCCCGCCTGACCGCGTCGCCGGGCAGCGAGGGCACCGGATGCACCAGGTCCAGCCGGAAGTCTCCGAGGAAGAGCTGCTTGGCGAAGCTGGGCCGCGTCCACTCCGTCTCGCGCGCCTGCTCGCCGACCTCTCTGGACTCCGCGTACTTGGCGTGCTCGGTCATGGAACCTCCCGGCGTTGGGCCGTCCTGTGGTAGGAGTACTGCCCGGCTCGCCGGCGTCTATCGCGCCTTTTCGTACGACGAACGCGCCCATGGCCGGCGGAACACCGCCAGGGAGATCAGCAGCACGATCACCAGGATCGCCGCCCCGCCATCGGTGACCGCCGTCGGCAGGATGCCCGCCGGGCCGTACAGGTCCAGGCTGGCCTGATAGACCTCCGGCGGGATCATCCCGAACGGCCCTGCGGCCTGACCCAGGTTCACCGCGAGCACGACCCAGAACACCCAGGTCCAGCCGCGCAGCGCCAGCAGGCCCAGCGCGTTGCCGGCGATGAACGCGACTCCCACGGCGCGCAGGAACGCCAGCAGGCCGGGCGCCGCGGCGGCCGCCTCGGCGGTGCTCAGGCCCGCCAGGCGCATGCTGTGCTCGATCATCTCCAGATTGATGATCACGAAGTTCTGCAGCGCGGTGCCCGCGGTGAAGACGGCCGACGCCGCGGCGGTGAGGATTTGCAGGCGGCGCGTCCAGGGTGTGGGAACGTTTCTCGTCATGCCGTCAACGCTGGCGACGCGTGGCGGGGAAATCGTCCTGCCGGCGAAGGCATTCCGCGTACTGCCGGGGAAGGCTTCACGCCCGCGGCGGCGCCCGCGTACTGCGAGGGAAGTACGCCGGGCCGCCGGCCGCGCGAGGCTCGGCTAGCGTGACGGGATGACCAGGTGGACGACGGACGCGGCCGTCTCCGTGGCCTTGGCCGCCGGGCTCGTCGCGGGCAGCCTGGCCGTGGCCAGGACCGGCGAGCAGCGCGCGCTCGACGTGCTGGGCTGCGCGCTGCTGCTGGCCACCGCGCTGCCCCTGGCCTGGCGGCTGGCGCGTCCGGTCACCGTGGCCGTGGCCTCGGCGGCGGCCTGCGTGGCCTACTACGCGCTGCTCTATCCGGGCATCTTCGCCGCCGCGCCCGTGCTGCTGGCCGTCTACACCGTGGTCGCCCTGGGCCGCCTGCTGGAGGGCGTGGTCGTGGCGGTGGCCTTCGACGCGGCCCTCTACCTCGCCGTCGCGGTGCCGCACGGCGCCTACGCGGTGTTCGACGGCGTGTGGTGGACCGCCGGGTTCCTGGCCGCGGTCATCGTCATCGGGCAGATGGTGGCGACCCACCGGGCCTACCTGCGCGAGGTCGAGCTCCGCGCGGCCGAGGCGGAGCGGACCCGCGAGGAGGCGGCGCTGCGCAGGGCCGGCGAGGAACGGTTGTGGATCGCGCAGGAACTGCACGACACGCTCACGCACACCATCTCCGTCATCAACGTCCAGGCCGGCGCCGCCACGCACCTGCTCGCCAAGGGCGACCCCGCGCCGGCGGGCGACGCGCTGGCGGCGATCAGGGCGTCGAGCCAGGACGCCATGCGGGAGCTGCGCGCCACGCTGGGGGTGCTGCGCCGGGTCGACGACCAGGGTGATCTCGGGCCGGCCCGGCTGCCGGCGCTGGTCGAACGGGCGCGGCGGGCCGGGCTGCCGGTCACGTACGAGGTGCTGGGCGAGCCCAGGCCGCTGGCCGCCGGGGCCGACCTGGCCGCGTACCGCATCGTGCAGGAGGCGCTGACGAACGTGCTCAAACACGCGGGCACGCCCGCCACCAGCGTGATCGCCGAATATGGCCGCGACACGGTCACGCTCCGGGTGACGGACGACGGGGAGCCGGTGGACGGGAGGCCGGGGCACGGGATGGGGCTGATCGGCATGCGGGAACGCGCGGTGACGGCAGGAGGCTCCCTGGCGGCGGGCCCCAGGCCGGGCGGCGGGTTCCGGGTCGAGACCGAGCTGCCGCTGGCGGGTCCGGCGTGATCCGCGTGCTGCTCGCCGACGACCAGCCGCTGATCAGGGGCGGGTTCAAGGCGATGCTCGACGCCGAGCCCGACGTCACGGTGGTCGCCGAGGCCGGCGACGGGGCGCGGGCGGTCGAGCTGGCCCGTGCGGCGCTGCCCGACGTGGCGCTGATCGACATCAGGATGCCGCTGCTCGACGGCATCGCGGCGACCCGGCGGATCGCCGCCGACCCCGCGCTCGCGGCCGTTCACGTGGTGATGCTCACCAACTACGCGCTCGACGAGTACGTCTTCGCGGCGCTGCGCGCGGGAGCCGGCGGCTTCCTGGTCAAGGACATCGAGCCCGCCGAGCTCATCCAGGCCGTCAGGGTGGCCGCCAGGGGCGACGCGCTGCTCGCTCCGGCCGTGACGCGCGGGCTGATCGAGCAGTTCGTCGCCACGCCGCCGCGACCGGTCGCACCGCCCCAACTGGACGCGCTCACCGGCCGGGAGCGCGAGATCATGACGCTGGTCGCCGCCGGCCTGTCCAACGAGGAGATCGCCGAACACCTGACGATCAGTCACCTCACCGCCAAGACGCACGTCAGCCGGGCCATGACGAAACTCGGCGCCCGTGACCGCGCCCAGCTCGTCGTGTACGCGTACGAGTCGGGCCTGGTCACCCCCGGGCGGAGGGCGGCGGGCGGAGGGCGCTGAGGTTCTGGCGGTGGAACCATCGGGGTCATGGACGAACTCGACTCGGCGATCGTACGGCTGCTGCAGGCTGACGCGCGGCAGTCCAACAGGGAGCTGGCGCGCCAGCTCGGCATCGCGCCCTCGACGTGCCTGGAGAGGGTCAGGGCGCTCACCCGCCGCGGCGTCATCCGCGGCTACCACGCCGACATCGACCCGGCGGCGCTCAACCGCGGCGTCCAGGCCATGGTGTCGGTTCAGGTGCGGCCGTTGAGCAGGGCGGTGATCAACGAGTTCAAGGCGTCGGCGGCCGGCATGCCGGAGGTGCTCAGCGTGTTCGTGCTGGCCGGGGGCGATGACTTCCTGCTGCACGTGGCGGTACAGGACCTCGACCACCTGCACGCGTTCCTGCTGGACAGCCTGAGCAAGCGCAAGGAGATCGTCGGGTTCCGCACGTCGGTGGTGTACCAGCAGGTGCAGAAGACCATCCCGACGCCACTGCCTCCTCCGTAAACCGACCCTAATTCGGGAAAATGCCCGTTTTGTATGGATATGCGTTTCCTTATCCCCTTCTCGGGCACGGGGGGACCGTCCGGCCCACGTACCGGTCACCCCGAGAGGACAAAGGAGCGCATGCCATGAGTGATAAGGCCAAAGTGGCGTTGGCTCTCGCCGCGGGCTACTACCTCGGCCGGCGTCACAAACTGCGCACTGCCGCCATGCTCGCCGCGGCGAGCGTCGCCGGCAAATACCGCAAGGGCGACGGCGGGCTGCTGGCGCAGGGAGGCAAGATCCTTGGGTCCTCGCCGGAGATCGACGAGCTGACCAGCCGGCTGCGCGGCCAGTTCATGGACATCGGCAAGGCGGCCGTCATGGCCGCCGCCACCCGGCAGATCAACTCCCTCACCGAGAAGCTCCAGGAGCGGACCGAATCCCTCCAGAGCGGCGACCAGGCCGAGGAAGAGCCCGAAGAGCCCCGGGATGAGCACGCCGAAGACGAGGAAGACGAGTACGAGGACGAGGCCTCCGAACCCGCGGACGAGGCTTCCGAGCCGGAGGACGCGCAGGAGACCTCCGAGCCGGAGGAGGAGCCCGAGCCGCCCCGCGCCCGCAGGGCCCGTCCCCAGCAGGGCGTGCCGGCCCAGGGCACGCGGGCCCATAAGCCGGGCACCGGTCGCAAGCGTCCCGCGCCCGCGACGAGATCGGCGGGGTGAGCGCGATGACCGAGGCGACGAAGGCACAGCCGCTCCGCGGAGCCGCGGGCAAGGCAGGCAAGGCCGTACGCGAAGGCCCTGGCAGAGCGGCGGAGATGGCCGGCCAGAAGGTGAAACAGGCAGGCGAGCAGGCGAAACAGGCAGGTGAGCAGGTGTCCGGCGGAGGCAACCCGATCAAGTCCGGGCTGCGCAAGCTCGGCCAGGCCGCGACGCATTACGCGCTGTCGTCCGTGACGAACAAGGTCGAGGGCGTGACCGGACGGCTGTCCGACTTCGCGGAGGGCGGCGGCGGCAACCTGCTCGGCGCGGTCACCGGCTCCGACAAGTCGGTCGGCGGCTCGGCCGTGGCCGGCGCGGCCAAGGGCGCCTTCAAGGGCCTGGTCGGCAAGCTGGGCAAGGGCGGCAAGGGCCAGGGCGACAAGAAGCTCAAGCTGACCAACATCGTCGAGACCATCGACGTCGGCGCCCCGCTCCGGATCGTCTACAACCAGTGGACGCAGTTCCAGGACTTCCCGAGCTTCATGAAGAAGGTCGAGGCGGTCAACCAGGAGTCCGACGAGAAGCTCACCTGGAAGGCGCAGATCTTCTGGTCGCACCGCGAGTGGAAGTCCACGATCCGCGAACAGGTGCCGGACGAGCGCATCATCTGGCGTTCGGAGGGCGCGAAGGGGTACGTCGACGGCGCGGTGAGCTTCCACGAGCTCACCCCCGACCTCACCAGGGTCATGGTCACCCTCGAATACCACCCCAAGGGTTTCTTCGAGGGCACCGGCAACCTCTGGCGGGCCCAGGGCCGCCGCGTACGGCTGGAGCTCAAGCACTTCGCCCGGCACGTCATGAGCCAGGTCATGCTGCACCCGGACGAGATCGCCGAAGGCGGCTGGCGCGGCGAGATCCGCGACAGCGAGGTGGTCAAGGACCACGACACGGCCGTCCAGGAGGAGCAGGAGGCCGCCGGCGAGCAGGAGGAGGAAGAGCCGGAGAAGGGCGAGCCCGAGGACGAGTACGAGGAGGAAGAGGAGCCCGAGAAGGGCGAACCCGAAGACGAGTACGAAGAGGAGGAAGAAGAGCCCGAGAAGGGCGAACCCGAAGACGAATACGAAGAGGAAGAGGAAGAGGAAGAGGAAGAGGAACCCGAGGAAGAGCCCGAAGAGGAGCCCGAGGAAGAGGAGCGCCCCCGCGCCCGGCGGGCTCCGGTACGCCGCAGGGCCGCGAGCCGCAGCGGCGGCTGAGCCGTCCCCCCATCCGCGGATCACAAGGAGGGCAATATGACAGTGCAGCCGGCCTCAGGTGGGGTGGCGCAACGCCCCACCGCGACGGGCCTGGCCGACGTTATCGACAGCATTCTGGACAAAGGGCTGGTCATCGACGCCTACGTCAGGGTCTCGCTTGTCGGCATCGAATTGTTGACCATCGACGCGCGGATCGTCGTCGCCAGCGTCGACACCTATCTGCGCTACGCCGAGGCGGTGAACCGGCTGGACCTGTCGGAGTCCGGCGGCCAGGGACTGCCCGAGCTCATGCAGAACATGAAGAAGGGCATGGTCGCCGACAAGGGCAAGGACGCGGTCCAGGGAGTGCTCGAATCCGCTGCCGACAAGCTGGGAGGCCTGGTCGGCGAGTCGGAGGACGATCAGGAACGGCAGCCCGCCCGACGGCGGAAGGGTGGTGACTGACATGTCGACCTCCGAGGCGACCGAACGGCGCAAGAGAGACGCTCAGAAGAGCGGGACCCGCGTCGGCACGTACGTCTACGGCATCGTCCCAGCGGACGTCGAGGTGTCCGCCGACGCCGGCGGTGGCGTCGGCGGCCCGTCGGCGAAGGTGACGGTGGTCCGGCATGGCGACATCGCCGCGCTGGTCAGCGAGCTGCGGCTGGACCGGCCGCTGGGCACGCCCGACGATCTCATGGCCCACGAGGGACTGCTGGACGCCACCGCCGCCGAGGTGCCGGTGCTGCCCGTACGGTTCGGCGCGGTCGTGACGAACCCGGAGGCGGTCGTGGAGGAGCTGCTCGCGCCGCACCACGACGAGTTCCACGCGGCGCTCGACGAGCTGGAGGGCCGGGCCCAGTACGTCGTCAAGGGCCGCTACGTCGAGCGGGCCGTGCTCACCGAGATCATGGAGGAGCACCCTCAGCTGGCCGATCTGCGTGAACAGATCAAGGACCAGCCCGAGGAGGCGACCAGGGACGCGCGGATCCGCATCGGCGAGATCGTCGACCAGGCCGTCAACGCGAAGCGGGAGGCCGACACGCAGGCGGTGCTCGACGCGGTCACCCCGGTCTCCACGCTCACCTCGCTGCGCGACCCGAGCCACGAGCTGGACGCCGTGCACCTCGCGGTCCTCGTCGAGACGGCGCGCGAGGGCGAGCTGGAACAGGCGCTGGGCCAGATCGAGGAGCGCTGGTCGGGCAGGGTCGAGCTGCGCCTGCTCGGGCCGCTGGCCGCGTACGACTTCATCGTGGCGCAGGGCTCCGGTGGCGGCTGATGGGGCTGATCAGCTCGTTGTTCACCTGGCCGCTCGCGCCCGTGCGCGGCGTGATCAGGCTGGGTGAGCTGATCCAGGAGCAGGTCGATCGGGAGCTGCACGATCCGGCCGTGGTGCGGCGGGAGCTCGAAGCGATCGAGGAGGCCAGGAACGAGGGGCGCATGTCGGAGGACGAGGCCGCCCAGGCCATGGAGGAGATCCTCGCCAGGCTGACCGGCCCGCCCGGGGAAGGAAGGAGGTGATCGTGTGCCCGCCCAGCGAAGGGTCCGCGCACGACGCCCTGCCGAGCAGGACGCCGAGCCGCAGGAACCCATCGAGGACCAGCGGGCCGAGGAGGAGCCGGACGAGGAGGCCCCTCACGACGAGGAGCCGCCGGCCCGCTCCCGCGCGAGGAGCCTGTCGGCGTCCAGCGCCGGCGCGGCGGGGCTGCGCCACATCGTCGAGCTGACCGGCCGGGAGTCCGAAGGGATCACGCTGGTCAGGCCGGAAGGTGACGGCTGGGTGGTGGGCGTCGAAGTCGTGGAGGACCGCCGCATCCCGTCCTCGGGTGACGTGCTCGCCCTCTACCAGGCCGAGCTGGACGCGGACGGCGAGCTGCAGTCGTACCGGAGGGTGCGCCGCTACCGGCGGGCCAGCGGCGACCAGGGGGAGGGCGGATGATGATGGAGCCGGCCCGCCCGGCGGGCCGCGCCTACCCGTCCTCGACGGGCGGCGGGCGGGAGCCCGCCAACCTGGGCGACATCCTGGAGCGGGTGCTCGACAGAGGTGTGGTCATCGCGGGCGACATCCGGGTCAACCTCCTCGACATCGAACTGCTGACGATCAAGCTGCGGCTGGTGGTCGCCTCGGTCGACACCGCCAAGGAGATGGGCATCGACTGGTGGGAGCACGACCCCTGGCTGACCGGGAAGGACCGCGGCCTGGAGGAGGAGAACCGCCGGCTGCGCAGGAGGCTCGCCGCCCTGGAGGAGGGCGGCTCCGCCCCGCCCGCCCTCGAGGGCCATGTCGAGGAGGAGGAAGACGTGGAGCCGCGGCGTCGTGCCGGAAGGAGAAGAGATGACGGGTGACGCAGGCACGTACCTGTACGTGGTCGCGCGCGACTCCGGCGCACCCTCCCCCGAAGGCCTGACAGGGGTGGCGGGCACGCCGGTGCGGGCGATCACCCGTTCCGGGCTGGTCGCGTACGTGAGCACCGTGCCGCTGGCCGACTTCGGGGAAGAACCGCTGCAGCGGTCCATGGAGGACCTGGACTGGCTCGACGCGACCGCCAGGGCGCACCACCACGTGGTCGAGGCGGTGGCGGTGACGGTGCCCGCCGTACCCGTGCGGCTGGTCACCGTCTACAGCGGCGACGAGCAGGTCGCCGGCCTGCTGCAGGACCGGCACGACGACTTCTGCCACGCGCTCGACCGCATCACCGGCCGCCAGGAGTGGGGGGTGAAGGTGTACGCCGACCCGGCGGAGCAGGCCGAGCCCGCCGCCGCGCAGGAGGGTGGTGGCGCCGCGTCCGGCCCGGGAGCGGCGTACCTGCGCAAACGCCAGGCGGGGCTGCGCAACAGGGAGGAGGCGTGGCGGCGGGCGAGCGTCCGGGCCGAGCGGGTCCACGACCGGCTGGCCTCCGTCGCGGTCGCCGGCCGCCGCCACCGGGCCCAGGACCCGCAGCTCTCCGGGCGCAAGGAGTGGATGATCCTCAACGGCGCCTACCTCGTCGACGAGGAGCGGCACGCGGAGTTCGTACGGACGGTGGAGGAGTTGCGCGGCGAGGGCGGCGAGCTGGAGCTGACCGGCCCGTGGGCGCCGTACTCGTTCGCCGCGCTGGACGAAGGGGGTGAAGCATGACGTACCCGGAGCCTCGTGGCGCCATGCTCGCCGAGGAGGGCCGGCTGCCCGCCGAGCGGGTGGCGCTGGTCGACCTGCTCGACCGGCTGCTCGCCGGCGGCGTCGTGGTGAGCGGCGACCTCGTCCTGTCGATCGCCGACATCGACCTCGTACGCATCTCCATCCACGCACTGATCACCTCGATCCGCGATGACGAGTGACCCCGCCGAGCCCGCCCGCCAGGCCAGGAAACCGCGGCTGCGGATCGACACCGACGCGGAGGCGGTGGAGCGTGACCTGTCCCGGCTCGTGCTCACGCTGGTCGAGCTGCTGCGCCAGCTCGTCGAGCGGCAGTCCGTACGGAGGATGGAGCAAGGCGATCTGTCCGACGAGCAGATCGAACAGCTCGGCATGACGCTGATGCGGCTGGAGGAGGCCATGGAGGAGCTCTGCGAGCGTTTCGACCTGGAGCCGTCCGACCTGAACCTCGACCTGGGCCCCCTCGGCAGCCTCCTCCCGAAGGACTAGTCAACCGGCACTGACCTCAGACGCCTTCGATCCAGTATTTCTGCAGTCTGGCGACGGCGTCCTCCTTCGTCATCGTCGCAACGTCGGTCTCGTCCAGACCCACCTTGGAAATGAGCAGGTGAACAACCTCGGCAGGCAGGGCGTTCGAGGGCGGCTCCGG
The DNA here is from genome assembly GCF_039880665.1 of Nonomuraea sp. B5E05. Lineage (NCBI taxonomy): Bacteria > Bacillati > Actinomycetota > Actinomycetes > Streptosporangiales > Streptosporangiaceae > Nonomuraea > Nonomuraea sp. B5E05. Next base: position 77,013 of record NZ_JBDPMJ010000028.1, on the reverse strand, counting down.
TTGTCCACGATCAGGGACCACACCACGTTTGACGCAGGCCCAGAACGTCGGCTCATCCACCTGCAGCTGGTCACGGAGGATGTGACGCCAGATGCTCTGGCCGTAGGAGCTTCGATCCACCGGATGGGAAATCCGCGTGCGCAAGATCCGACCATCAGCAAGATCTAGTTCGTAGGTGACGTGATGGGTCGCCGTTCGTCCGCGAGCGTTTCGTACGAGACGCCAGCCCTCGATCTGACAGAACCGATCGTGGCACTCTCGAGTGGGTTGAGGCCAGGTCACCGGCCCTTCCCCACCAGCCATTCACGCAACTGGTCGTCATCACTGAGGCTGATCAACTGCACAAGCCCCCAGTTCTCACGATGGTTCGGCGCATCCAGCAGGTGGTCCTGCCAGTCATCGGCGTATTCACGCAACGCATCGATCATCTCCGTTACGGCCTCCTCGAAGGTCCGGCCATCGGCCGCTACGGGCAGCCCTGGGATGAAGATCGACCAGCCACCGGCCTCTGGCACTGCTTGGGCACCGGACGGAGTGACCGCAGCGAGATAGTGGCGCAGTCTCTCGACGTCCACGAGCGCGGTTGTGGTCGCTTCACGGCGCACCGTCGCCACGCGCCCGCCTTCAGCCGCGTCCAGGAGCATTTTGAGATGGGCACGAGCCTCTGTGTAGCTGTCGAAATGAACGGCGCTCACGCGCGACACCTCCCATGAGCAGGTCTTCATGATGCCTCACAGCATGAAGTACGTCAAGTACATCACGTACTTGCCCGCCCGTCTGGGGTGGCTTATTCGGTTGCGCGGCCCCTCACTGAGCTCGTAGTGTCTTCGCCATGCGCCTTTACCTGTGATTCGCCGGGCCTCCCGCGGCCCGCGCAGCAGCCAGCCATGACCGCCAGTCCGTCCAGACGCGGCAGCTGAGCTTGCCGACCGGCCTCCGAGCCGCGTCGAGAGTTACGTAAAGGAGCTAACTTATGCGAGTTCGCGCAAGCAACAAGAAGAAGGGCCGGCCCCAACTGCCCATGCCCCGGCAGATGCCGAAGATGCCGCAGCGCCCGATCGCGCCGCCGAGGCGCGTGCCGTCGAAGGGCCGCTGACCGAGGACAACTACCAGGGATGGTAGTGAAGAGCGAGCGCCGCCTCCCCCGTACGCCTGGAGGCGGCGCTCGCACCCTTTTCGCTCAGAGGCGTTCGATGATGGTGACGTTGGCCTGGCCGCCGCCCTCGCACATCGTCTGCAGCCCGTAGCGGCCGCCCGTGCGCTCCAGCTCGTGCAGGAGCTTGGTCATGAGGATCGCTCCCGTGCCGCCCAGCGGGTGGCCGAGCGCGATGGCGCCGCCGTTGGGGTTGACCTTGGCCGGGTCGGCGTCGAGTTCTTGCATCCACGCCAGCGGCACCGGCGCGAACGCCTCGTTGATCTCGACGACGTCGATGTCGCCGATGGACATGCCGGCCTTCTTCAGCGCCCGCTGCGTGGCGGGGATCGGCGCGGTCAGCATGTAGACCGGATCGTCGCCCATGAGCGCGAGCTGGTGGATGCGGGCGCGCGGGGTCAGGCCGTGCTCCCTCACCGCCTGCTCGGAGGCGATCAGCACCGCCCCCGAGCCGTCGGAGATCTGCGAGGAGGTGGCGGCGGTGATCTGCCCGCCCTCCTTCAGCGTCTTCAGCCCGGCCATCTTCTCCAGGGTGGTGTCGGGCCGCGGACCCTCGTCGTCCTCGACGCCGTTCACGGGGGCGATCTGGTCCTTGAAGTGGCCGTTCGCGATGGCCTTGGCGGCACGCTGGTGCGACTCGAACGCGTACTGCTCCAGGACCTCGCGCGTGTAACCCCACTTCTCGCACATCAGCTCCGCACCGCGGAACTGCGAGATCTCCTGCTTGCCGTAGCGCTCGACCCACATCTCGCCGAACGGGAACGGCATGCCCTTCTCCAGCGCGGCCGTGATCGAGGCGCCCATGGGCACGATGCTCATCGACTCGACGCCGGCCGCCACGACCAGGTCCTGGGTGCCCGACAGGACGCCCTGGGCGGCGAAGTGGATGGACTGCTGCGAGGAGCCGCACTGCCGGTCGATGGTGACTCCGGCGGTGGTCTCCGGCAGGCCCGCCGACAGCCAGGCGTTGCGCGCGATATCCATGCTCTGTGGGCCGAACTGCATGACGCACCCCATGATGACGTCCTCGACCGCCGCGGGGTCGACGCCGGTGCGCTCGATCAACGCCTTCAGCGTGTGCGCGGCCAGGTCAGTGGGGTGGACGGTGGACAGGCCGCCCTTCTTCTTGCCGACGGGGGTGCGGACCGCCCCGACGATGTACGCCTCTGCCACAGTGCCTCCTGGAAACCGAGCAATATTCGGTTACTAGGTGCACACTACAACAGAACGACGTTCTAGGGTCATTCCGCAGGCGGTACGAGGTCCTCCGCCGCGTCGATCCTGAACCGCCACCGGTCGACGGCCAGGCCGTTCAGCGCCTCGGACAGCTCAAGGGCGAGCGCGCCCAGCTTCTCCGGCTCCCCGCCGCGCAGCTCGATCGCCGTCAGCTCGGTGGCGAACGGCAGCAGCTCCGCCGCCGCGGGCGGGCCACCCTTCTGCGGCACGAGCACGGCCTTGATGTCGCCCGCCGTGAACGTGAACTCCTCGTCCTCCGGCTCCAGAAACGGGGCCAGTTCCTCGGGCGTCGGGCGTACCGGGAGGATGACGGCGGGACCGCCCTCCGCCTCGTCGGCCGGATCGCTCACCTCGCCCCGGCACACCGCCAGCCCCTTCAACCGGAAGGCCAGCCCCTCGGCGAGGTAGCGGTCGAAGAAGTCGATCGGCAGCGGACCCTCGGCCGCCACCCGCACCGCCCACGCCTTCTCCAGCACGCCGCCCGTCAGCTCGGCCGCCGCCTCGACCGGCGCGCACACCCGCACGTCGGTCGCCACGATGTCGTCGCCGTCCTTCCGCGCGCCGGGATCGGCCAGCTGCACGATGCGCAGCAGCTTCGCCGGATCCAGCTTCGCGGGCAGCACCGCCGTGGGGCCTGTACGCAGTCGTCGCTTCGCCATCCAGCCCATGCCCAGCCTCCGCGCTCAGCTTCGATAGGAGCTCGTCATCGTCGCGTAGACGATGACGTTGTCGGTGTAGTGCCCGGTGCGACGATCATAGGTGCCGCCGCACGTGATCAGGTGCAGTTGGGCGTTCTCCTGGCTGCCGTAGACGCGCTGGGTCGGGAACGTCTTCTTGCTGGCCTGCTCCACGCCGCCGACCGTGAACACCGCCGTGGTCTTGTCCTGGCGCTTGACCTCGATGGTGTCGCCGTGCTTGAGCTCCGGCAGCCGGTTGAACACCGCAGGGCTCGTCTTGGTGTCCTTGTGCCCCAGCAGGACGGCCGGTCCCGCCTCACCCGGCGTCGACATGTTCCGGTACCACCCGACCAGGTTGGCGTTGTTCGGCGGCGGAACCTGGATCGTGCCGTTCTTGGCCAGGCCCACCGACCTGATCGGCGCGTTGATGCCCAGCCGTTTGATCACCAGCCGCATGGGCGTGGACGGCAGCATGGGAGGCGCCGCCTTGATCTGCGGCAACGGCGGCGGCACGTCGGGCCCGCCCTGGAACAACGCCTGCTCGGGCTGCCCCGACGGCTTGGGCTGCGCCTCAAGAGCCAGGGTGTCCCGGTTGCTGGCCAGGCCGTACTCGTCGGGGGACCTGAACACGATCAGCAACCCGGCCACCACGGTCACCACACCGGCGATGGCCGCCACGATCAGCACGGTCCTGAGCGCCGCGCCCCCCTTGTCCTCAGGCGGCGGTACGGGAGCGCCGCCACCGTACGGGTAGTAGCCGGACATCCCCGTCAGCCCCGGGCGGCGTTACGGCGACGCATGAGAAGCCCGCCTCCGGCCGCGGCGACGATCAGCGCGCCACCGGTGAGGATGAACAGCCGGCCGTCAGGGCCCATGGTGCCACCGGCCCCGGTGTCGGCCCCGGCCTTGGGAGTCTGGGACTTCCTGGTGGGCTCGGACTCCGACGACGGCGTGATGGTCACCGTGTGGGTCCTGGTCGTCGTGGGCTTGGGGCTGGAAGGGGTCGGGGTCGGCGACTTCGTGGGGGTGCTCGTGGGGCTGTTGGTCGGGGTGCCGGTGCCTACGACCAGGTTCACGGAAGGACCGCCAGAGGCGCCCGGCTGGCAGTGGTAGGTGGCGTCGTTGACCCTGACCGAGAAACCACCGCCCCTGAGAGCCACCGTTCCGGAGGCGGTGGGCGTGACGACCATGGTCATCGTCGGGATGGGCACGGGAGAGTTGGCGCTGATCGTCGTCGCCGGCGCGGCGGAGGCACTGGCGACCACCTGAGATGACGGAATCGGCGATCCGCTGGGGCTTATGGTTCCCTGCGCCACAACACTGCTGGTCGGAGTGGCCTCGGCGGTTGCCGACAGGTAGCCCGAGGTCGGCTGGCGGATGTCCCAGGTCACTGTCACCGGCGCGCTGGGCCTGGCCGTCGTGGGCGTCTTCAGCTCCATGGTGAAGGTGACGGCCGAGTTGCCGCAGGTGTAAGCCACGGGAGCCGGTGCAGCCACCGCAGCCATCACAGGTATCGCGCCGAAGATCCCTGCGCCTAGAACGGCCATAGCGGATGTCTTGAGGGCGAGGCGGCGCCGCGCCTTGGACGTCAGCACTTCCAGCTCCATTTCAGCGCAGTATCAACAGTTGTGCCAGAATTCCAGCCGTTGGTCACGGTTAGGTTGAGATCCTACGAACTGTCCCTGTCAACTTTCCCGTAAACCCAGAAATCGGCCGGTCAGCCCTTCTTCTTGGACAACGTCGCGTACACGATGATGTTGTCCGTGTAGTGGTGGGTTGTCTTGTTGTAGACCCCGCCACACGTGATGAGCCGGATCTGGGAGTCGGTGGTGTTCCCGTACACCCGCTTGGTCGGGAACGAGTTCTTGCTGGCCTGCTCGATCCCGCTGACCGTGAAGCGGGTGACCTTGCCGTCCGAGCGGTACACGTAGATCTGGTCGCCCTTGGCCAGTTCGCGCAGGCGGTCGAAGACGGCAGGGCCCCGGCGGGTGCTCACGTGGCCGTTGATGATCGAGGGGCCGAGCTCGCCGGGCAGGGGCGAGTGGCGGTACCAGCCGGTCAGGCCCGCCTTGCTCAGCGGCGGGGTGCCGAGTTTGCCCTGCTTGTCCAGGGTGACGGACCGGATCGAGGCGTTGACCTTGATCTTGGGGATCTTGATGCGGGTCGGCCGTACCTTGGTGGTGGTCTTCTTCTTGGCCTTCGGGATGGCGGGCACCACCGGTGCGGCGGCCAGCGGGGGCGGCGCGTCCAGGCGGGCCGGCGTCAGGGGCACGTCCTTGCCCCCGGGCCCCACGGTGGCCGGTAACACGAACGCGCCCGCGTTCCCCGCCGGCGCCTTCGTCGGGGCCTCCGTCGGCGTCTCCTGCGCGGCCACCGGCGCCGCGAGCGGCCCCGAGCCGTCGTCCACGGGCGGAGCCAGCGAGAGCAGCGTCACCATGACGATGCCCACCCCGCCGAGCGAGCCGGCGATCAGCAGGCCGGGCAGCGCGCGCTGCATCGGCGTCGTCCCCTCGGTCATCGGCGCGCTCCTCCCGCGTGCGCGGCCCTGCGCCTGCGCAGCAGCACGCCGCCACCGACGCTTCCCGCCATCAGCACGGCTCCGCTGGTCATGAGCCCGAGCGGCGGCCCTTCGGCGGTCGCCGGAGCCTCACCGCTGTCGACACCGCCCTTGGGCGTCTTGGGCACCTGGGCCCGGTAGTACCGGGTCGCGGTCGGGCTTGAGCTGCTCTTCGGCGTGGACGAGCTCGAACTGGAACCCGTGGGAACCACGGCCACGTGATCGCCGCCGATGGAGTCGCCCTCCGGAGGCGTGCTGTCCTCGTCGGTCGGCTCGTCACTGGGGTCGTCATCCGGGTCGTCCGGGTCGTCCGTCGGGTCCTCGTCAGGATCCTCCGTGGGAGGGTCCGTCGGGTCCTGCGTCGGGCCGGGCACGGTGACATCGATGGCTCCGGGGTCACCCTGAAGCTTGCATGTGGCCTGGTCGTGGTCCGGCGGCTCGGTGATGTCGCTGACCGTCACCCTGAACGCGTCAACGTAGGCGACCTTCTCCTCGGTGTTGATGATCTCCAGAGTGTGCGGCCCGTAGGCGAGCTGCGGCGACTCCCAGAGGACCTCCTTGGAGGCAGTGCCCGTCATCGGGCTCCCGCTGCGGTCCTTCCCCGGCTCGACCAGCGGATCGGTGACGACGTTGCCGTCGAGAATCACCCTGATCTTACCGAGGTCACGCTCGCGCCTGGCGATGTAGGCGACCTTCGTGCCGGTGAAGTCGAGCTTGGCTTTGGCCTCTTGCGCTCTGGTCCTGTGCAGGTCGTAGAGGTGGTCGCCGAACTCCTCCGCAGTGGTGATCCGCCTCCAGCCACCCTCGTACGTGATGTCCGACGCGTTGTTGTTGACCATCACCTCGCCCTCGGCGGGCGTGAACCTGACGGTCAGAGCGCCGGGCTTGAAGCGGACCGTTCCGGAACGCCCGATGGATCCCTGGTCGGACAACCCTTCGGGCAGTTCGAGGAACTCGCCCGGCACCAGCTCGCCCTGCTCCTGGCCGCCCCTCGGCCGTAACTGGCCGACCCAGGCGCCGCTGATGTCCACGACGCCTTCGAGGTCGAGGGAGGAGCCCGCGGGGAAGAACCCGGGCGAGCCGAACCTCGGATTGCCCTTGTACGAGATGCCCCAGCGGACGTTCATCAGCCCGCCGGCCTCGATCTGCGGCGTGATCGTGGCCTCGATGTCGACTCCGGCACCGGCGATCCCGCCCTCGCACCGGTAGGTGGCCACCAGCGAGGTCTCTGCCTGGCCGGGGATGGAGGAGGTCACGACGAACGCGGTGGAAGCGGCCGCGCCGACCGATGCGGCGATCAACGCCTTGCGCCATCGACTCACGGGAGACTCCGATCAGCCACAAATACGCCGACGGTAGATCTTAGAGTCGAAAACACCCGCTCTACATACCGAACCCACCATCTCCGACCACTTGTGATGAACCCGTGTCCGCGGCTCCCGCCGTACCGGGAAAAGGGGTATACCTCGCAGTAACAGAATTCTATTCCGGAGGCGACTGATGCAGCGAGACCTCTTCGACGAGGAGCACCTCCTCTTCCGCGAGACCGTGCGCGCGTTCATGGCCCGCGAGGTCGTGCCGCACCACGCTCGATGGGAGCAGGACGGCGTGGTCCCCCGCGAGGTCTGGAAGAAGGCCGGCGAGCTCGGCATGTTCGGCTTCTCGGTGCCGGAGGAGCACGGCGGCTCCGGGATCCGGGACTTCCGCTACAACGCGGTGATCGTCGAGGAGCTCATGAGGAACAACGCCACCGGGCTCGGCTTCTCGCTGCACAACGACGTCGTGGCGCCGTACCTGGTGGATCTGACCGACGACGAGCAGCGGCGGCGGTGGCTGCCCGGCTTCGTGAGCGGCGAGCTGATCACCGCCATCGCGATGAGCGAGCCCGGGGCGGGCAGCGACCTGCAGGGCATCAGGACCACGGCCATCCGCGAGGGCGACCACTACGTCGTCAACGGCCAGAAGACGTTCATCACCAACGGCATCAACGCCGACCTCGTGGTCGTGGTGGCCAAGACCGACCCGGAGGCCGGAGCCAGGGGCACCACTCTGGTCGTCGTGGAGCGGGGGATGGAGGGGTTCGAGCGCGGACGCAACCTCGACAAGATCGGCATGAAGGCACAGGACACCGCCGAGCTCTTCTTCGACAACGTACGCGTGCCCGTCGCCAACCGCCTCGGGCCGAACGACGGCGAAGGCTTCGTCCAGCTCATGAACAACCTGCCGCAGGAGCGCCTGTCGATCGCCGTGGCGGCGGTGGCCGCGGCGGAGGGCGTACTGGAGCAGACCATCGAATACTGCAGGACCCGCCAGGCGTTCGGGCGGAGCATCGGGTCGTTCCAGAACACCAGGTTCGTCCTCGCGGAGCTGGCCACCGAGACGGAGATCGCCCGCCACTACGTCGACCAGTGCATCCGCGCGCTCAACGCCGGGCAGCTCACCGCGGTCGACGCGGCCAAGGCCAAGTGGTGGACCACCGAGGTGCAGACCAAGGTCATCGACCGGTGCCTCCAGCTTCACGGCGGGTACGGCTACATGACGGAATATCCCGTCGCCAAGGCCTGGATGGACAGCCGGGTCCAGACCATCTACGGCGGCACCACCGAGATCATGAAGGAGATCATCGGCCGGTCCTTCGGATTCTGACCTGTCACCGCGCGGGAAGCCCGTCCACGCCGCATACTGGACGACATGGACGGCGGCCTGATCCTCCTGGTCTTCCTGGCACTGCTGGTCGCGTGGGGCCTCAACCGCGTGCGCCGGGCGTTCCGCCTGGGGCCGGTCGGCTACGCCGGCGTCATGATCGTCTTCATCATCGCCATGCTGCTCGTCTGGGGCCAGACCAAGGTGTAGTTCCTTACGCCTCCAGGATGACGCGGGCCACGAGGCCGGGGTCGTCGCTCATCGGCACATGGCCACACCCCTTCAGCAGCTTGACCCGCTGCCCCGACCAGCGGGCCGCCCGCACCGCCTGGCGGCGCAGCAGGAGCCGGTCGTGCTCGCCCCACGCGATCGAGATGGGCGACTTCGGCGGCGCGGGCGGCATCAGCCCGGAGAACGACTCCAGCGTCTCGTCGAAGCCGCTCGCCCGGCCCAGCGCCTGCGTGGCCGCGATCAGCGCCGTCGGCGACAGCCGCGACGGATGGGCGACCAGCACGCCGGCCGACACGGCCCGCAGCACCGGGTTCTCCGCCGTCCTGACGACCTGCCCCTGCGGCATCGCCCTGGCCGAGGCCCGCAGGGCACGCAGCACCGACTGGCAGTAGACCAGCTCAGCACGCGACCAGAAACCCGCCGGCGACAACGCGGTGGCCGTGCGTACGACGCCGCGCGAGGCCAGCTCGAGCGCGATGTAGCCGCCGAGCGAGTTGCCCGCCACGTGCGGCTCGCGCACGCCGAGCAGCGCGCAGAACGACTCGACCGCGTCGGCCAGCGACTCGGCGGTGTAGGGGATGCCCTCGGGCAGCCCCGGCGAGGCGCCGAAGCCGGGCAGGTCGAGCGCGATCACCGTGCGGGCGGCGGCCAGCCTGTCGATCACCGGCGTCCACGCCTGCCAGTGGTGACCGATGCCGTGGATGAGGATCAGCGGCGCGCCGGCGCCCCGTCGTTCGAAGGCCAGCTCCATTCGCCCAGTGAATCACTCACCTGCTGCGCGTGGGAATCTCGAACCAGACGGCTTTGCCTTCCCTGGTAGGTCGCGACCCCCAGCGTCTGGCCAGCTGATCGACCAGGTAAAGGCCGCGCCCGCCCTCGTCGTTCTCGCCCGCGCTGCGGATGCGGGGCAGGCGGAGGTCCTGGTCGAACACCTCGACCCAGACCGACTCCTCGCCCCTTCGCAGCCGCAGCGTGAACTCCTTGTCGCCGACCACCTCGTCGTCGAGACCCGGCACGTCCCACGACTCCTCGAACGGCAGCGGCGGGCCCTCCACGACCAGCTCCCTGCGCGGCACGCTGGAGGTGGCAGCGTGCAGCACGACGTTGGTCACGACCTCGGAGACGAGCAGACAGGCCAGCTCAGCGCGCTCCTCAGGGACGTTCCAGCCCGCGAACGCCTCCGACGCCATGCGCCGCGCATCGCCCACCATGATGGGCTGGGCGGGGAACGTGCGCTCCTCGACGTCGAGATCGACGTCGCTGGAGCGGACCACGAGGATCGCCATGTCGTCGTCGATCTCGCCGGGCACCGCGACCGTGGCGACGTCGGCGATGCGCTCGGCCTCGGCTCCGGACACCTTGGTCAGCGCCTCGCAGAGCACCCCGAGCGTTTCCTCCTCGCTCGGCGGATGCCCGTCGCGGCCGGGGCGGCGGTCGACGAGGCCGTCGGTGTAGAGGAGCAGCGCCGCACCCGGCGGGAGCGTGCGGGTCTCCTCCTTGTAGACCAGGTCGGCGTGCAGGCCCTTGGCGCGCACCCCGAGCGGCTGGCCGACCTCCTCGATGTCGAGCTCCACGCACTGGCCGTCGACGAGCAGCAGCGGCGGCGCGTGGCCGGCGTTGGCGAAGGACAGCTGGCGCGACCAGGCGTCGTAGACGAGGTATTGGCAGGTCACGATGGGCGGGATGCTGATGTCGGCGCCGCTGTCGTCCTGCTCGGGCGTGGCGATGATGCGGGTCCACTCGTCGAGCCTGGCCAGGATGTCGGCGGGCGACTTGTCGTCCTGCGCGAACGCCCGCAGGGCGGCCCTGAGCTGCCCCATGACGGCCGCCGCCTTGGCGCCCCTGCCCTCGACGTCGCCGATCACGATGCCGACGCGGCCGGCCGACAGCGGGATCACGTCGTACCAGTCGCCGCCCACCTGGGTCTGGATGCCCTGCCCGTGGGAGGCCAGCGGGGCAGCAGGATAGTAGCGCACCGCGATCTGCAGGCCGTCGAGCTGCGGCAACGCCCTGGGCAGCAGGTGTTTCTGGAACGACTCCGCGGTGTGGCGCTCCTCCTCGAACAGCAGCGCGTTGTCGATCGCGAGCGCGACCCTGGTGGCGATGGCGCCCACGAAATCACGGTCGAAGGCGTCGTAGTGAGGGCTGCGCCGGTCGGTCAGGTTGGACAGGCCGAGGTACATCAGCCCCAGCGTCTCGCCGCGCACCGTCAGGGGGGCGACGATGGCCGAGGTCATGCCGATCTCGCCGCACAACCGCGCGCTGCTCTCGGTGGGGGCGGGGAAACTGCTGTTGGAGAAGTCTTCGACCAGGATGGTCTCCTGGCGGCGCAGCGCGGTGTCGGCGTAGTGGCCGGAGGGGTAGCGGATCTCCGCGCCCACCGGCTTCCATGTGCCCAACGGAGGCGCCCACCCCTGCACGTGCTGCGAGACCCGGCGGACGAGCCGGTCGCCCTCCGTCAACTCGATGAAGCAGTGGTCGGCGAACTGCGGGACCAGCATCTCGGCCACGCGCTTGAGTGTCTCTTCGACGTAGAGGGAGCCGGCCAGCCGCTCGCCGATGCGCTCCAGCAGCCCGAACCGGTCCTTCTCGCGCTCGTTGCTGCGCAGCGCCTCGCGGGCGAGGATGACGATGCCCGTCACAGAGCCCGACTCGTGGCGCAGCGGCACGGCCTGGGCGCGGACGTAGACGATGGTGCCGTCGCCGCGCCTGACGTCGAACGTGCCCTCCCACACGCCGCCCTTGAGCACGTGCTTGGCCAGCTCGATGGCGAGCGGGTGGTCCTTCTCCATGATCCCGAGGGACAGGACGGAGGTGTCACGCGCCGACGTCGCGACCGTGTGGCCGAAGAGCTTCTCGGCGAACGGGTTCCAGTAGAGCAGGTTGCTGAAACGGTCGGTGACGACCACCGCCATCTCAGCGTGGTCGAGCACGGACCCGGCGCCAAGGTGATCAGCCGTTTCCTGTGACAGATCCCCCCATCGCTTCATCCGGCGACCACCTCTCGGGGTGGCGTGTCTGCAAAGCGGACCACGGGCGCTCCTGCAACAGTCTTGGCCAGGGGAGAGTGGAGGGCCTCCCAGGTGGGATTCAACCAAGCAGCCGCGCGCGCGTCAGCGCTTGGAGACAAAAACGTGCGCGGCGACATCACGCGGAAGCTCCGCGGGAGTGTCGTCACTGTCACCGTCACCTGTCACCCGCACACCATCGTCGCTCGCCGCGAGCGTCACCTCGCGTCCGGGTTGTATCCCAACTTGCTTGAGTTTAAGCATCACAGCGGGATCGCTTTGCACTTGTTCGCTAATTCGGCGGATGACGACGGGCGTCTCCCTGGTCCCCGCGACATCGCACATCGTGGTCAGCGCGCTGTCGCCGGACTCGGATGCCTCTCTGGCGCCCAGCTCGCCCAGCCCCGGGATGGGGTTGCCGTGCGGGCAGACCGTGGGGTTGTCGAGCAGCGTCACCAGGCGCGACTCCACCGACTCCGACATGACGTGCTCCCAGCGGCACGCCTCGATGTGCACCTCTTCCCACGGGAGCCCGATCACCTGGGTGAGCAGGCACTCGGCGAGGCGGTGCTTGCGCATCACCCGGGTGGCCAGCGTGCGCCCCAGCTCGGTCATGGACAGGTGCCGGTCGCCCTCGACGCGAACGAGGCCGTCACGCTCCATGCGCGCGACGGTCTGGCTCACGGTGGGGCCGCTCTGCTGGAGGCGCTCCGCGATGCGGGCACGGAGCGGGACGATGCCCTCCTCCTCGAGCTCGTAAATCGTGCGGAGATACATCTCCGTGGTGTCGATCAGGCCGTGTGCGGTCAAGGCAGTCCTCCCAACTGAATGCTACGCCGGTCGTGGCGGGGACTGGGCCCGTCCGCAGCGGGCACAGGAATCACGAGAAGCCTATTGGGAGAACGACCGACGATGGTTATGGACGGCAACACCGGAGCTGCCCGGTTCCTTCCCGAGCGGCTCGACCTCGAGGCCCTGCGCGAGGCCGCGGCCCGCTGCGAGGGCTGCGGCCTCTATCGCGCCGCCACCCGGACCGTGTTCGGCGAGGGGCCGAGGCGGGCGGCGTTCATGCTGGTCGGCGAGGAGCCGGGCGACCAGGAGGACCGGCAGGGCCACCCCTTCGTGGGCCCTGCGGGCCGCGTCCTGGACAGAGGGCTGCAGGAAGCCGGGATCGAGCGGGACTCCGTCTACCTCACCAACGCCGTCAAACACTTCTCCTTCACGCCGAGGGGCAAGCGGCGGATCCACCAGAAGCCGACGGCCGCCGAGATCGACGCGTGCCGGCCGTGGCTCGACGCCGAACTGGCCGTGGTACGCCCCAGGGTGGTCGTGGTGCTCGGCGCGACGGCGGCCAGGGCGCTGCTGGGCCGGGAGTTCCGGGTGACCAGGCGCCGGGGCGAGCCGGTGCCGCTCGGCGACGCGCTCGCGGTGGCCACCGTCCATCCGTCGGCGGTGCTGCGCGCGCCCGACAGGGACGACGCGTACGAGGGTTTCCTGGCGGACCTGCGGGCCGCGGCCGGCGCCGCCTGACCGGCGTCCTGGGCGCCTGAAACGGTCTCCGGGTGCCGCCTAGCCGGTCTCCGGCGCCGTCTGGTCGGTGCCCGGCGCCGCCTTACCGGTGTCCTGGGCGGTCTGCTGGGCGCGGAAGTTCCTGAAGCCCGCCACCGACAGCCCGACGACCAGCACGGTCACCATGCAGGCGATGCCGCCGCCCACCCAGGCGCCGCTCAGCCCGAACGCCGCCGCGGTGGCCCCGGCCCGCAGCTCGCCCAGGCGCGGCCCGCCGGCCACCACCACCATGAACGCGCCCTGCAGCCGCCCCCGCATCTCGTCGGGCGCGTACAACTGCAGGATGGACTGCCGCCACACCGACGAGATCACGTCGGCCACCCCTCCGACGGCCATGAACGTGACCACCAGCCAGAGCTCGTGCACGAGCCCGGCGGCCGCGACGGCGAGCCCCCACACGGCGATGACGACGACGAGGGCCACCCCCTGCCGCGAGACCCGGCCCACCCAGCCGGAGAACAGCGCGCCGGCGACGGACCCGATGGCCATGGCCGAGGTCATCCAGCCGAGCGCGATCATGGAGCCGCCGAACCGGTCGGCGGTCAGCTCGGGGAAGAGGGCCCGCGGCATGGCGAACACCATCGCGATGATGTCGACGACGAACGACATCAGCAGCACCGGGCTCCTGGCGATGAAGCTGAGGCCCTCCAGGACGGCCCTGGCACCCGGACGGGTCACTTCGCCCAGCGGAGGCAGTGAGGGCAGCCTGAGCGCCGCGTAGAGGCTCCCCGCGAACAGCAGGGCGTCGACCGCGTACGCCGCGGCGAACCCTGCCGACGTCAGCACCATCGCGCCGACCATCGGGCCCGCCACGGCGCCGATGCTGTACACCAGCGAGTTGAGCGCGTTGGCGGCCGGCACCAGCTCGCGGTCGAGGATCCGGGGGATGATCGCGCCCCTGGTCGGCCCGGTGATCGCGAACCCGGTGGCGTTGAGCGCGACCGCGGCGAAGATGAGCCAGAGGTCGCGCAGGTCGAGCAGCGCCTGCACGAGGATGAGCAGGGTCGCCGCCCAGGCGATGACCGAGCCGACGATGAGCAGCTTGCGCCGGTCGACGGCGTCGGCCACCGCCCCGCCCCACAGGCCGAAGACGATCAGCGGCACGAAGTTGGCCATGCCGAGCAGCCCCACGTGGAACGAGGAGTGGGTCAGCTCCCACACCTGCTGGCCGACGGCCACGACGGTCGCGCCGACGCCGACGTGCGAGACGGTCTGGCCGAGCCAGATCCGCCGGTAGGCCGGCACGCCCAGCGGCCGGGTGTCCACCACATGACGTTTGACCAGCTCCCCGAATGCCACTTAGGGAACCTTAAGGGGCCAGTCTCTCCAGAACCCACCGGGGTGGCGTGCGCCGGTAGCGGAGCCGGTCGTGCATCCGGTCGAGCTGCCCCTGCCAGAACTCCACCTCCACCGGGACCACCCGGAAACCTCCCCAGAAGTCGGGCACCGGCGGATCCTCCGGCCAGCGTGCCGCCAGCTCCTCGTAGCGGGCGTCCAGCTCCTCCCTGGAGCGCACGACCGCCGACTGCCGCGAGGCCCACGCGCCGATGCGCGAGCCGTACGGGCGGGACCGGAAGTATGCGGCCGACTCCTCGTGCGGGATCCGGGTCACGGTGCCCTCGACCCGCACCTGGCGGCGTATGGGGTGCCAGGGGAACAGCAGGGACGCGCGGGCGTTCTCGGTCAGGTCGCGGCCCTTGCGGGACTCGTAGTTGGTGTAGAAGACGAAGCCGCGTTCGTCGTAGCCCTTCAGCAGGACCGTCCTGGCGCTCGGCCGGCCGCCCGCGGAGGCGGTGGCCAGGATCATCGCGTTGGGCTCGGGCAGCCCGGCGTCGAGCGCGTTCTGGAACCAGACGGTGAACTGCGCGATCGGGTCGGGCGCGACATCGGACTCGAGCAGCGGCTCGCCTTCGTACGTGCGGCGTAGCCCGGCCAGTACGGGCGGGCGCGGGGTGGCATCCACAGGACGATATTCTTGCGCGCTCCTCCTGAGGATCCCACGCGACCCTCCCACCAGCGCCTTTGGCCTTACGGCGGGTCCCGAGACCGACCGTGAGCTGGGAGGGGGTTAAATTGACCCGCCGGTATCTCGACATCAACAGAGCGGTGGAGCTCGGGGCGAGAGAGCGAGGCCACGAAGCCAACGAGCCCCGAAGCGGCCACGACCGTAAGCAGAGCATTGCCGTGACATGGCAAGAAAGGGAGGCGGCCAAGCATGTCCGACTTCAAACCCGGCCTCGAAGGCGTCGTGGCTTTCGAGACCGAGATCGCGGAACCGGACAAAGAAGGGGGCGCCCTTCGTTACCGGGGCGTCGACATCGAGGACCTGGTGGGCCGTGTCCCGTTCGGGCACGTTTGGGGCCTGCTGGTCGACAACAAGTTCCAGCCGGGCCTGCCGCCGGCGGAGCCCTATCCCATTCCCGTCCACTCGGGTGACATCCGCGTCGACGTGCAGAGCGCGCTGGCCATGCTGGCTCCCGCCTATGGCTTCAAGCCTCTGCTCGACGTCAGCGACCAGGAGGCACGCGACCAGCTCGCCCGCGCCTCCGTGATGGCACTCTCCTTCGTCGCGCAGTCCGCGCGCGGCCTGGGCCTGCCGATGGTGCCGCAGAGCCGGGTGGACGAGGCCAAGACCATCGTCGAGCGTTTCATGATCCGCTGGCGCGGTGAGCCTGATCCCAAGCACGTCAAGGCCATCGACGCTTACTGGACCTCGGCGGCCGAGCACGGCATGAACGCTTCCACGTTCACCGCCCGCGTCATCGCCTCCACCGGCGCCGACGTTGCCGCCGCGCTCTCCGGTGCGGTCGGCGCCATGTCCGGCCCGCTGCACGGCGGGGCCCCGGCCCGCGTGCTGCACATGATCGAGGGCGTCGAGCAGCTCGGCGACGCCAAGAAGTACGTCCAGAGCGAGCTCGACAAGGGCAACCGGCTCATGGGCTTCGGCCACCGCGTCTACCGCGCCGAGGACCCGCGCGCCCGCGTGCTGCGCCGCACCGCCCAGGAGCTGGACGCCCCCCGCTACGAGGTCGCCGTGGCGCTGGAGCAGGCCGCGCTCGACGAGCTGCACGCACGCAAGCCCGACCGGGTGCTCGCCACCAACGTGGAATATTGGGCGGCCGTGGTGCTGGACTTCGCCGAGGTGCCCTCCCACATGTTCACCTCGATGTTCACCTGCGCCCGCACGGCCGGCTGGGCCGCGCACATCCTGGAGCAGAAGAAGACGGGCAGGCTCGTCCGCCCGAGCGCCACCTACACGGGGCCCTCGTCGCGCCCACTCAGCGACGTGCCGGGCGCCGACGAGGTGATCGGCAACTACTGACCACGGTCCGTACGGCTGCCGCGCGGACTGCGGCAGCCGTACTTCAGGTCACTTGTCCGGCAGGTCCACGCACAAGGGGTCCTTCGTGGGCGGTTCGTTCGTGTCCAGCCGACCGCAGCGCTTCACGGGGCGGCTGTAGCCCCATTCCGACTTCTCCACCTTCATGATCGCGATGGCCTTGTCGATGGGCGTGTGCCGCTCCGTGAGGTCGAATCCCACCACCCCGCCCGATCCGGCCCAGGAGGCGTTCCCCGACGTCCTGGCCAGCCGGTAGAGGATGTCGCCCCGGCTCGGCAACTGCACGTCCCCCTCCCCTCCCGCCATGCCGGCCGCCTGGTAGGCGGCGTTGGCGGCGCGGTAGACCACGTCGGCGGCGTCGTAGGTGAGGATGAGGTTGTCGTCGGAGGCCGTCGGGTGCCCCTTGTCCTGCAGCTTGCTGACGAACGCGGTGGCCGACGAGCGCGGCCACAACGCCCTGTGCGCCAGCGCCAGGTAGTAGACCTCGGCCTGCTTCGTGTTCGCGATCTCGTCGCCGTGGTCGGACACCACCTTGACGACGTCGTCGCCCGCGATCACCTTCACCTCGCCGCAGGCGTTGCCCTCGACCGCCGTCAGGAAGGCGCGGAACTCGGACGCCCGCCCGGCGTAGACGAGGACGTCGGGGTCGAGCGCGCACGCCTTCCCCGCCGCCGAGGAGATGCCGCCCTGCTGGACCGTGTACGAGATCCGCTCCACGTCGGCGCCCTCGTCCGTCAGGGCCTTCTCGAAGTCGTCCGCCAGGTTCAGGGTGTACACGTCACCCTGCGAGCGGTCCTCGACGATGACCGCGGCCGGTTCGTCCACGCCCTTCAGGAGGGTCCGCCGGGCGAACCGGGCGCCCAACGCCGCCTGGCGGACGTTGGTCGGCCCCACCTGGAAGTAGTAGGGGGAGGGCTCGCCCGGCTGGTCGGGCAGCCCGGGGTTACTGATGTAGCCGAACCGGTCCGCCGTCGCCGTGCTCGACACCATCGGGATCTTCGCCAGGTGCAGCTCCCTGATCGCCTCGCTGATACCGGCCACGCTGCGCGGCAGTCCCACCACCCCCATCACGTGCCGGTCCTGCGCGGCCATGTCGATGATGAGCTGGGCCGTCCTGCGCCCGTGGTCGAAGTTGTCGCCCGCGTTCGCGATCAGCACGTGTAACCGGGGGGTGCTGGTGACCGTACGCTGATATTCCTCGACCGCGGTGAGCTCGGAGACCGCGGCGGCGAGCCGGGTGTCGTCCTGCGCCGTCTTCTTGATCGAGAACTCCCCGAACAGGACCACGCTGATGTACCGGCCGGAGTCGATCGCGTAGCGGTTGTTCTCGTCGATCTTCTTGACCAGCGTTTTCACGTCGCCGTTGAACAGGGTCTCGGGCGTTTCCCTCGTCGCGTTGACGATGCCGACGCATTCCTCCTCGATCCGCTCGACCCACGGCAGGCCGCCGCAGTGCCCTTCCCTGTCGCGCTGGATCACATAGACGAGCGAGAGCGGAACGACCACCAGCAGCGCCATCACCGTCCAGTAGGCCATGGCCCGCCTGCGGCGCGGCGGCGACGGATCGTCCTGCGGCTCCGCGGGCACGGCCGTCGCCTCGACGGTCAGCCGCAGCTCGGGAACGCCCAGCCTGGCCGCGTTACGCCACTGCGCGACCGCCTTCTCCAGGTCGCGCAGCGGCTTCGGCGCCGCCTGCGCCGGGGGCGCGCCGCCGGGCACGGCCGCCAGCACGAGCATCGGCACGAACAGGCCGGTCTTCTTGGTGATCTCCTCCATCAGCCGCAGGAACCGCGCGTTGGCGCCGCCGGGATCGGTGATCTGGAGGACCAGGAGGCAGTACTGGCCCCTCCCCCAGCTCGGCCACGGAATGATCCACTTCTTGTACGCCTCGTGCAGGTCCTGCATCAGGGCGTGGACCAGCAGCTCCTCGATGTCGTCGTCCGGCGCGGCCGCCAGGCGCAACGCGTATTGGGGCAGCCGCTCGAACCGCCGCCTCTTCAGGCTCGGCTCGCTGCTGAACCAGCCGGTGAAGAGCGAGCCTCTGATCGACAACATGCCCTGTGCCGCGGTGCCGCCCAGGGCCACCAGGAGGCCGAGCAGCCAGGGGATGACCCCGACCAGGTCGGCCGCGCCACCGGCCCACCAGACGGCCAGGGTGCCCACCGGCACCCAGGTCGTGGCGGCGCGCGCCAGGAAGTCGGCCGACGTCTTGACGTCGTCGCCGCCACCACCCGCCATGCCGCGCCGCCAGTCCTTCAGGCGCTTCTTGTAGGCCTGGTAGTCGGTGTGCGACTGCGGATCGGGGACGCGGCCGTCCGGCCTGTCCCGTGCCCACAACACGAACTGCGCGAGCGGGAAACGCGGCGGCGGCAGCAGCGACCCGCCCACCGGCTTGCCCAGGCGGCCACGGTCAGTGCGGGCCTTGCCGGTGTGGTCCTCGTCGCCCGCCAGCGAGCTCACCAGGTCGAGCACCGACTCGTGCGCGCCGTCCGTGACGCGGGCGTAGGGGACGGCGGTCTCGAACGGCTTGGCGAGCCGGTCGACCGCCGCGAGCGCCTGCTCACCGACCACCAGCACGGTCGGCAGGGGCGGATCGGCGCGCAGGAGCGCACGCCGGCGGATCAACCTCTCGATGACACTGCGCAGATCGGCCATCTGGGCGCTCCTCCAGCCGGTGCCGCCGTCGTGCTCAGCTAACGAACGATCAATGAGGGGGGTTCATCATGTCTCACTATCCGGGCCCCGGTCCAGGGCATTCTCCGGCGCTCGGTAGGCTCCACTACGTGGCTGACATCGTGATTCCCGCTGACATCAAGCCCGCCGACGGCCGCTTCGGCTGCGGGCCATCGAAGGTTCGCACCGAGCAGCTGGCCGCGCTCGCCGCCTCCGGCGCGAGCCTCATGGGCACCTCCCACCGCCAGAAGCCGGTCAAGGGCCTCGTCGGCCGCGTGCGCTCCGGGCTCGCCGACCTGTTCTCGCTGCCCGAGGGCTACCAGGTCGTCCTCGGCAACGGCGGCACCACCGCGTTCTGGGACATCGCCGCCTTCGGGCTGATCCGTGACCGGTCACAACACCTGTCGTTCGGTGAGTTCTCCTCGAAGTTCGCCGCCGTCACGAAGAAGGCTCCCTGGCTGGGCGAGCCGAGCGTCATCACCTCCGAGGTCGGCTCCCACCCCGCCGCGGTCGCCGAGGACGGCGTCGACGCCTACGCGCTCACCCACAACGAGACCTCGACCGGCGTCGCGATGCCGATCGAGCGCGTGGGCTCCGGCGACGCGCTGGTGCTGGTCGACGCCACCTCGGGCGCCGGCGGCCTGCCCGTCGACCTCGCCGAGACCGACATCTACTACTTCGCGCCGCAGAAGAGCTTCGCCTCCGACGGCGGCCTGTGGATCGCGATCATGTCGCCGCGCGCCCTGGCCAGGGTCGAGGAGATCGCCGCCTCCGGCCGCTACGTGCCGGAGTTCTTCAGCCTGCCGGTCGCGATCGACAACTCCGCGAAAGACCAGACCTACAACACCCCGGCCGTGGCCACGCTGTTCCTGCTGGCCGAGCAGCTCGACTGGATGAACGGCAACGGCGGCCTGGCCTGGACCACCGCCCGGACGGCCGAGTCCAGCTCGCGTCTCTACACGTGGGCGGAGAAGTCGTCCTACGCCACGCCGTTCGCCGCTCCCGAGTTCCGCTCGCAGGTGGTCGGCACGATCGACTTCTCCGACGACGTCGACGCCGCCGCCGTGGCCAAGGTGCTACGCGCCAACGGCATCGTCGACACCGAGCCCTACCGCAAGCTCGGCCGCAACCAGCTGCGCATCGCGATGTTCCCGGCCATCGACCCGGCCGACATCGAGGCGCTGACGGTCTGCGTCGACCACGTCGTCGAGCGCCTCTAACCCGCGCCGCGACCGCCCTCCTGCCCTGCTCGCCCGGGCGGGAGGGCGGTCGCGTCAGTAAGGGCTCGCGGTGATCTCGCGCTTGCGGCGCAGCACCCAGGCGGCCACCACACCGCCGATCAGCCCGAACAGGTGGCCCTGCCAGGAGATGCCCGGCTGGTTGGGCAGCAGGCCGGCCAGGATGCCCCAGTAGGCGACGCCCACGCCGATCGCGATGGCGAGGTCGAGCAGCCTGCGGTCGAACACGCCGCGCGCCAGGATGAAGCCGAAATAGCCGAACACCAGGCCGCTGGCCCCGATCGTGACCACGCCGGGGCTGGTCACCCAGGTGCCCAGGCCGCCGATCAGGATGATGATCAGGCTGGCCCAGAGGAACTTCCCGACGTTCCGCAGCCCGGCCAGGAAACCGAGGATCAGCAGGGGCAGCGAGTTGGCCATGAGGTGGCCGAAGCCGCCGTGCAGGAACGGCGCGAGCAGGATGCCGACCAGGCCGTCAGGGTCCCAGCCGACGATGCCGTACTGGTCGAGCGAGCCGTTGAGGACGACGTCGACGCCCTCGAGGATCCACATCGCGGCGAGCAGGGCGACCATGACGATCAGCATGCTCAGCGCCCCGGACAGGAGAGCGCCGGCGCCGCGTCTGGCCGAATCGAACCGTGAACCCGAATAGTCGCTCATGCGTCTCTCCCGGAGTCGTTGCCCTCTTTCTTTACCGTAACCAGGAAGAGCTACGCGCGCGTTGAAGAGGCCCCTCCCGTCCCCTGGGCGCGGGAGGGGCGCGGGAGGGGCGCGGCTATTCGCCCTTCCACTGGGGCGCGCGCTTCTCCGCGAAGGCGGCGGCGCCCTCCATGGCGTCCTTCGAGCCGAACACCGGGTTGATGATCGCGCCCTGCTTCTTGAACATCTCCTCGCGCGGCCAGTCCTGCGACTCGATGATCACCTGCTTGGTCGCGGTGAGTGCCAGCGGGGCGTTGCCGGCGATCTTGCCGGCGAGTTCGAGTGCGCCCTCCAGCGCCGCGCCGGGCTCGGTGACGCGGTTGACCAGGCCGAGCTCGTACAGGCGGGAGGCCGGGTAGTGGTCGCCGGTCAGGGCGATCTCCATGGCCACGTGGTAGGGGATCCTGCGGGGCAGGCGCATGATGCCGCCCGCGCCGGCGACCAGCCCGCGCTTGGGCTCGGGCAGCCCGAACGTGGCCGCCGACGACGCCACGATGACGTCGCACGCCAGCGCCATCTCGAACCCGCCCGCGAGCGCGTAGCCCTCGACCGCGGCCACCAGCGGCTTCTTCGGCGGCGACTCGGTCAGCCCGCCGAACCCGCGCCCTTCCACCACGGGGAAGTCGCCGGACAGGAACCCCTTCAGGTCCATCCCCGCGCAGAAGGTGCCACCGGCACCGGTCAGCACGTACGCCGAAATTTCAGGACGGGCGTCCAGCTCGTCCAGGGCGGCCGCGATCCCCCGCGCCACCGCCCCGTTGACGGCGTTGCGCGCCTTCGGCCGGTTGATCGTGAGGATCGCGACGTTCCCGGACTCCTCGACGAGCACTTCGTCAGACATGACAACCCTTCCGACGGGGTTACTTGGGCTGGAAGCGGATGCCGCCGTCGAAGCGGATGACCTCGGCGTTCATGTAGTCGTTCTCGATCAGCGACCGCACGAGGTGCGCGAACTCGCCGGCCTGGCCCATGCGCTTGGGGAACACCACCGGCGCCACCAGCTTGGCCTTGAACGCCTCGGCGTTGTCGTTGAAGCCGTAGATGGGCGTGTCGATGATGCCGGGGCAGATCGTGTTGACGCGTACGCCGATCGCGGCCAGGTCGCGCGCGGCGGGCACCGTCATGCCCACGATGCCGCCCTTGGAAGCGGAGTACGCCAGCTGCCCGGTCTGCCCCTCAAGCGCCGCCACGGAGGCCGTGTTGATCACCACGCCGCGCTGCCCGTCGGCGTCGGCCGGCTCGGTCCTGGCGACGGCGGCGGCGCCGATGCGCATGAGGTTGAACGTGCCGATCAGGTTGACCTCGATGACCTTGCGGTAGGAGGCCGGGTTGTGCGGGTTGCCTTCGCGGTTGACCGTGCGCTCCGCCCAGCCGATGCCGGCGCTGTTGACGATGACGCGCAGCGGCTTGCCGGTCGCCACGGCGGCGTCCACGGCCGCCTGCACCTGGGCGTCGTCCGACACGTCGGTCCTGGCGAAGACGCCGCCGATCTCGTCGGCGACGGCCTTGCCGCGCTCCTCGTTGAGGTCGGCGACCACCACGGTCGCGCCGGCCCGGGCCAGCTCGCGGGCGGTGGCCTCGCCGAGGCCGCTGGCGCCGCCGGAGATGATTGCTGCAGATCCGTTCACGTCCATATCCCGGACCCTAACGCGCCGACCGAATGAAGTTCTACTCGGGGCCGCTAAATTGCTCCCACAGCCGTGTCGACGTCGGCGTACACCTTGATCCGCCGGTCGAGGCCGGTCGTGCGGAGGATGCGCGCCACCGGCGCCTGCGGCGCCGCAAGGGACACGCCACCGCCCTCCCCCGTCGCCAGCCGCCATGCCTCGATCAGCACCGACAGGCCGCTCGAATCCATGAACGACAGCTGCTGCAGGTCGAGCACGAGCCTGGCGCCGTCCTGTTTGATGGCGTCACGCACCTCATCGCGCAGAAACGGCGCGGTGAACAAGTCGAGCTCACCCTCAACGGCCACCACCACGGCATCGCCCAGGGCGTGTCGTGCAAGCCGCAGCTTCATTTGGCCCCTCCTCGATGAGCCACTGTACTTCGACATCCCCGGAGACCGGGCATGCACAAACTACGAAGAGCCGGATACAGACGGGCTTCGACCGTCAAACCAGCTCACACAACAGGGACGGCGAAGCCGTACGGGAGCTCCAGGCGGTGCCTGGCCAGCAGTTCGGCGTCGGAGAGCAGCGTACGCGTGGGACCGTCGGCGGCGATCACCCCGTCGGAGAGGATGAGCGCGCGCTCGCACAACTCCAGCGCGTACGGCAGGTCGTGCGTGACCATGAGCACCGTCACGTCCAGGGAGCGCAGGATCTCCGCCAGCTCCCTGCGGGCGGCCGGGTCGAGGTTGGACGAGGGCTCGTCGAGCACGAGGATCTCCGGCTCCATGGCGAGCACCGTCGCGACCGCCACCCGGCGTCGTTGCCCGAACGACAGGTGGTGCGGCGGCCGGTCGGCGGCGTCCAGCATGCCGACCCGCTCCAGCGCGTCCTTGACCACGCGGTCGAGGTCTTCGCCCCGCAGGCCCGCGTTCGCCGGGCCGAAGGCCACGTCGTCCCTGACCGTGGGCATGAAGAGCTGGTCGTCCGGGTCCTGGAAGACCAGGCCGACGCGCTGCCTGACCTCGGCGAGGGTGTCTTTGCGTACGGGGGTGCCCGCCACGGTGACGCTGCCGTGACCGGCGGCGAGAATGCCGTTGAGGTGCATGACGAGCGTGGTCTTGCCGGCGCCGTTCGGGCCGAGCAGGGCCACCCGCTCGCCGCGGGCGATCGACAGGTCGACGCCGAACAACGCCTGTGTGCCGTCGGGGTAGGCATAGGCGAGTTGCCTGACTTCCAGAGAGTTCACAAGGACAGTCCCAACACTGCGAGGGCCGCGGCGGGCAGGGCGAGTGCCGCGCCCCACTGGCCTACAGATGCCGAAATATCACGAATCATCGGCATCCGCCCCGAGTATCCCCGACTGAGCATCGCGAGATGCACCCGCTCCCCCCGTTCGTACGACCGGATGAACAGCGCCCCGGCAGATCGGGCGACCACCGGGATCTGCCGGATATTTCGCGCCTCAAACCCGCGAGACTCCCGCGCCACCCGCATCCGCCGCATCTCATCCATGATCACGTCCAGGTATCTCAGCATGAACATGGCGATCTGCACCAGCAGGCTCGGCAACCTGAGCCGCTGCGCCCCGATCAGCACCTCCCGCGGCTCGGTGGTGGCCGCCAGCAGGACCGAGGCGGCCACGCCGAGCGTCGCCTTGGCCAGGATGTTCCAGGCCGCCCAGAGCCCGGGCACGCTCAGCGAGAGCCCCAGCACGGTGATCCGCTCGCCCAGCCCGATGACCGGAATGAGGAGGGCGAACAGCACGAAGGGCACCTCGATCACCATCCGCCGCGCCAGGTGCGCCACCGGCACCCGCGCGGCCAGCGCGACACCGCCGAGCAGCGCCGCGTAGGCGGCGAAGGCCCAGAACCGCTCGCGCGGCGTGGCCACCACGACGAGGGCGAAGGCGAGGACCGCCAGCAGCTTGCACTGCGGCGGCAGCCGGTGCACCGCCGAGCCACCTGGCAGATAGAGCTGGTGATGATGCCCGGCACCCATGTGTCACACCTTGACCTGGTTACGGCTCCGCGCCGCGTAGGCCACCGCCCCGGTGAGCACCAGCACCAGGCCGACGCCGATGACGCCGGCGACGCCGACGGGGATGCCGCCCACCTCACCGTAGTCGGCCAGCGCCCACGAGCCGAACAGGTGGTCGGCCGCCTGGTCGATGAAGCCCTTGTCCTCGGCGACCGCCTCCAGCCCGTCGGGCGAGGAGGAGGCGAAGAACGACACGAGCCCGGCCAGCACGAGCGTCACGCCGACCCCGCCCAGCAGGAACGGCCTGAGCGCGCCAGGGGCCGCCGCGGCCGGCTCGGGCTGGCCCACGGTGGTGTCACCGCCGTCGGCTCCGCGCAGGACCAGCGGCTTGGCCAGGCCGCCGGCGCCGTACACGAGGTCGGGCCGCACGGCGAGCACGGCGCCGACGGTCGCGGCGGTGATCAGGCCCTCGCCGATGCCGATCAGCAGGTGCACGCCGCCCATCGCGGCGGCCACCGTGCCCACGTCGATCGGCGCGGTCCCGCCGATCCAGAACAGCAGCGTGAACGCCAGCGCGGAGACCGGCACGGAGACCAGCGCGGCCAGGAACGCGGCCACCACCACCTGGCCTCTGGCCAGCCCCGTGACCAGTTTGAAGACGCCCCAGCCGGCCAGCACGGTGACGAGGCCCATGAGCGTGACGTTGACGCCGAGCGCCGTCAGCCCTCCGTCGGCGAAGAACACCCCCTGCACGAGCAGGACCACGGCCATGCACAACACGCCCGTATAGGGCCCGACGAGGATCGCTGCCAGCGCGCCGCCCAGCAGGTGGCCGCTGGTGCCCGCGGCGACGGGGAAGTTGAGCATCTGGACGGCGAAGACGAACGCGGCGACGAGCCCGGCCATGGGCGCGGTCCTGTCGTCGAGCTCGCGCCGTGCCCCCCGCAGGCAGACCGCGACCCCCGCGGCCGCGACGACTCCGGCCGAGATCGACGTCACTGCGTTGAAGAAGCCATCAGGTACGTGCACGGCACTGCCTCCCAGGCGGGATCGGACCAACGTTCCCACTTTAGGACATGGTCTTGCACCTGCACATAGATGGCAATTAGCGGATGATTCTTCTGATGACCGCCCGGGCCGTCAACCGCCGCACCACCGCGCTCAGCCGCCCCCGCGTCGCGTACGGCCGCACGCTCCTGAGCAGGGCCGCCCGCCACCACCTGCGCGGTCCCACGACCGTGCCCGCGCCCGCCTCGATCTTGAACCGCGCGGCCGGCCCGCCCAGGTCGAGCTCCAGGTACGCGTCCCAGGTGCCCGGAGCGAGCCGGCCCACCGCCAGCCCGGCCGCGAACCCGCCCCCGGGCAGCGCCGTCACCGGCTCGGCCCGCTCGCGCCCGCTGCGCCGCTCCCGCCAGACGATCCGCCGGATCGCCGCCGCCCTGGGCGCGGTGTCGACGACGCTGATCTCGCCGTCGACGAGCAGCCGCTGCCCCAGACCCCACCGCGTCCTGATGAGCCTCGCACCGCCCGGCACGACGACCACGTGGCCGCCGACGTCGATGCTGAGGTTGCCGTTGTCCCTGGTGAAGTAGGGAAGGACCACGACGCCGCCGATCATCCGGGGCATCGGCCGGTTGACGCCGATCTCGCGGTCCGCACCCAGCCGGCCGAACCGCAGCGCCCCCTCGATCTCGACCGCCACCCGCAGGTCCCAGATCCCGGAGGCGAGCGCGGACACGTCCACCCGCACGGTGAACTCGCCGCCCTTGCGCTCGGCGGGGATGACCACCTCGGCGGCCGGGTCGTGCCGCGAGCGCAGCACCACGGCCAGACCGTGGTCCCTGGCGATGCCGTGCAGCCCGGCGGAGCCCGTCACCACCAGGTGGTCGCCGTCCCAGCACACCCCGGTCAGCCGCCGCCGCACGGTGGCGCTCTCGATGCGGGCCAGGCGCACGAGGCGCTCGATGTCGTCGAGCGCGGTCGCCCGCTGCCGGTCGATGCTGTTGAGCCGCTCGTGCACGCCCGGCGTGTACCACTCGTCGCAGAGCGCCGCCACCTCGCGCGCGATGTCCTTGCGGCGCACGCCGTCGCTCTCCACGAACACGGCTCCGAGCTGGGTGAACACGTCGAGCCTGAAGTGCCTGCGGAGCAGGTGGTCACGGAGCGGACCCGGCTCGACGTGCTCGGTCATGATCCGCATCGGCTCCCTGATCATGGCCAGCCAGGCGAGCGGGTCTCTGCTGCCCGCCTGCTGCATGATGCTGGTGCCGTCGGGCCTGGCCATCAGGTGGTAGCACTCGTAGTCGGCCACCACGGAGATCACCTCGGCGTGGCAGTAGGCGTGGACGGTGAAGAGGATGTCCTCGCCGACGAGCATGCCCTCCCCGAACCTGATCCGGTGGCGATCGAGCATGTCCCTTCTGAAGAGCTTGAAACAGCACAGGCTGTTGTAGACGCAGCTGTCGCCCAGCTCCACCTGGTCGGCGCTCTGCTGGAACATCGACACGGGCGCCCTCCGGCCGTGCCCCACGATCTTGCCGAGCACGATGTCGGAGTCGTTCCTGTCGGCCATGGCGACCATGCGTTCCAGCGCCTCGGGTCCGAGGTGGTCGTCGGCGTCGCAGAAGAAGACGTACCGGCCGGTGGCGTGCTCGAGCCCGACGTTGCGCGGCCGGCCCGCGCCGCCGCTGCCCTCGATGTGGACCACCTTGACCTTGGACGGGTGGTAGGCGGCGTAGAGGTCGAGGAGCTCGCCGCTGCCGTCGGTGGAGCCGTCGTCGACGACGATCAACTCCTTCTTCACCCGCTGGACGAGCGCCGCGGTGAGGCAGCGGTCGAGGTAGGCCCGGCAGTTGTGCACCGGGATGACGACGCTGACGTCGACCGGGTCGCCGCCGTTCTCCGTATCCGACATCACCACTACCTCACGTTGCGCCGCCGTTCGGTTTCAGTATGTGACGAACGGCCCTGCGCGCGGGGGGCGATCGGAGGTCTTGAACCCCGTCTTTTGCTTACACCGGAGGTTCGCGGCATTTCTCCAATTGGTGCCGGCAAAGGCCGCCGAATGCCTCATTCTCCCCGCGCCGAATCGTATTCAGGGACGAGGTTTTCCCTCCGGGAGGAAGAAACCTCTCCGCGGGGAGCATTGAGGCACCCCCCGGCGGCGCGAGTGATCCTCTCGGCCGGGTTGCGCGTCTACAGTTAGGCATCCTTGACCGGGAGGTGGCGCGACATGGCATCAGATCTCCGCAGGCGCACGGGCGACGGTTCGGCCGTGCACGCCGCAGAGTCCATCGTCTCCTCGGCTCGGCTGGGAGAGCTGCACGAATGCTCGGCCCTGCTCCGCCGCACGAGGATGCGGGCGGCGGACATCGTGGACGAGGCCCGCACGCTGCTCGCCGAGGCGGAGCGGCACGGCCACGCCGACCGCGTTCGCGCCCTTCGCGAGCAACTCGACCAGGCGCGCCGGTCGTACGCCAAGGTGCTGGACGCGTACGTGGCGATCTGCGGCAAGATCACCGAGGAGCGGCAGGCCATCATCCGGGCGCAGGTCGAACTGGATCGCCGGTCAGGCTTGTCAGGCGTTGCCTGACGAACTACTGTCAGGTCATGCCTGACTGGAAAGAGAAGATCCGCTGCTCGTTCTGCCACAAGAAGAGCGCGGACGTGCGCAAGGTCATCGCCGGACCTGGTGTGCACATCTGCGACGAGTGCGTCGGCCTGTGCAACGACATCATCGAGCAGGACCGCCGCGAGCCGTCACCCGAGCCGCGACTCCCCCTGTGGGAGTCCATGACCGACGAACAGATCCTCGACCATCTCCCCAAGATCGTCGCCGTGCAGGCACAGGTCGACGACAACCTGCGCGACTGGGTGGCACACCTGCGCACCAGGGACGTCAGCTGGGAACGCATCGGCACGTCGCTCGGCATGACCAGGCAGTCGGCGTGGGAACGTTTCAAAAGCGAGACATAACGCGTGAACCATCGCGGCGGGCCGAGCGTCTCCTCATTTGAGGAAGGCCCGCCATGCGCGCCCTCGACGGTCTCGCGGCGCACGATCCGGCGCCGCACGAAGAGGCGGAACGGCCGGCCTCCGGATGAACGGGCTCCAGCTCCCCGGCCGCCCCGGGGAGCTGGAGCAGGGGGCCGCCCTTCAGCCCGATCTGCCCCTGGCCCTGAAGGCCGCCGTCTTGACGCGGTTCTGGCAGGCGGTGGAGCAGAACCTGCGGGTGCCGTTGCGCGACACGTCCACATAGACGCGGTCGCAGTGGGGCGCGGTGCAGACGCCGAGGCGGTCGGCGAACTCGCTGCCCAGCACGATCGCCAGGCCCGTGGCACAGCTCGCCGCCCAGCCGTCGGCCAGGGTGTCACGGTGTCCGTGGAAGTGCAGGTGCCACGGCTCCCCGTCGTGCCTGTCCAGCACCGGCCGGGCGCCGGTCTCCGCCAGCAGCGTGTTGACCCGCGTGGCCGCGGTGTCGGCGTCGTCCGCGGCGACGGCGGCGAAGACCTCGCGCAGGCGGGCCGCGACCTCGGCCAGCTCGGCGCCCTCGTCAGCGGTGACCTCGCGGTACGCCGGATAGACCGTACGCAGGGCCTCGACCGCGGCGGCCGCGGGATCGGCCGAAGCGGGGCAGGGGCGGCCTCGTCGTTCGCCGGGGGTGAGGGCGTTGACGAGCGCCACCGTGAC
This sequence comes from Nonomuraea sp. B5E05, assembly GCF_039880665.1. Lineage (NCBI taxonomy): Bacteria > Bacillati > Actinomycetota > Actinomycetes > Streptosporangiales > Streptosporangiaceae > Nonomuraea > Nonomuraea sp. B5E05. The sequence continues at coordinate 47,710 of NZ_JBDPMJ010000028.1, read as the reverse complement.
CCGGACCACCCCGTCCGTGTGACTGTTGTAATCCAATTGACCGGTTACACCTTCGCGAGTTAACGTGTGACCGTTGTAATCTTAGACGACGGTCACAAGGAGACGTTCATGCTCACCCACGATGCCGCCATGGAGTGGATGGCGCGCTGGGACCGCCAGCAGGAGGGCTACCTTCCCGACCGGGAGGAGCGGTTCACGGTGCTGATCGACGCCGTGGAGGCCCTGGGGCGGCCCGACCCGGTGGTCATCGACCTCGGCTGCGGCCCCGGCTCGTTGTCGGCGCGGCTGCTGGAGCGGCTGCCCGAGGCCCGGGTCGTCTGCGTCGACGCCGATCCGCTGCTGATCGGGCTGGGACGGGCCGCGTACCCGGGGTTGCGCTTCGTGTCCGCGGACTTGCGCAGGGCCGGCTGGACGGAGTTGCTCGAGCTCGACGGACCCGCCGACGCCGCGGTCAGCACGACGGCCCTGCACTGGATCTCCGGCCCCGAGCTGAAGAACGTCTACGCGGAACTGGCGACCGTGCTGCGTCCCGGCGGGCTGCTGCTCAACGGCGACCACATGGACACCGAGGACGCCACGCCGGCGCTGTCCCGCCTGGAGCACGCCGTGCACGAGCGCGAGACCGAACGGACCTTCGGCGAGAACCGGCCGGAGGCATGGCGGGCCTGGTGGGACGCGATCGAGGCCGACCCCGCCCTCGCCGAGCTCAACGAGGCCCGCACCACCGCCGGGGCCGACCACCGCGGCTCGGAGTCCCGCCTCCTGTCGGATCACGTCAAGGCCCTCGAAGAGGCGGGCTTCACGGAGATCGGCACGCTGTGGCAGCGTGGCAACAACCGGCTGCTGTGCGGCGTACGCGGCTAGTTCATGATCCGGTGCAGCAGCCCGACGAGGCCGACGGCCGTGGCGACCCCCGCCCCGGCCCACCCGGACAGGCCGCCGACGGTCAGCCCGCCCAGCAAGGCGGTGATCAGGATCAGCACCCAGCGTTGCGGGATGCGCTCCGGCTCGCGGGCCGGAGCGGGCTCTTCCGGCTGAGGGCGTCGTCTGATTAATCTCATAACAGCGGTTTCCTTTCCTGACAGATGTGGACTGACACCGCTAGAGCGGCCTTTCTGGGAGCACAGAGAGGCCGCTCGCTGTCATTCATGAGAGTGACACAAGATTCGCCTGAGAAATGACGCTTTTTCTCCTCAAATTGGCATACGTGCGAGTCCGAGGTAGAGATTTCTTCTACGCGGATGTGGGGACGTTGCACGTCAAGGCACTCAAGCGATACCGCAGGTTCCGCACGTTTTTTCATTTTCCGCACGACCTGCCGCAGGATGCCACGCATGAAGGAAATCACCGAGGAACTCGCGAAGGTGCTGATCCCCGAGCCGGTCAAGGGCGAGGACGAGGAGCCCGCCGACTATGCGGCACGCGCGACGGCCGCGAGCGAGGCGAGGAACACCCTGGTCGGGGAGCTTACGATGGCGGCAGGAGCATCGCCGGCCGAGGATCCGGTGCTGGCGCGACTCGGGGAACTCGCCGCACAGAGGCGCGAGATACAACGACAAATACGACTTATCACAGCATATGCACGCGAATTCGTACGGCCGGAGCCGTACCGGCTGCGGGCGCTCGCCGAGGCGGCGGGAATGTCGATCTCCACCATCCGCACCGTGTACGACACGGAAGACAAGATCGCCGTCGCCACGCGAATCGGGAGAAAAGACGTGAAGAATACCGTTCACCCCGTCGTCGGCGACCAATGGTGGCGGCTTCCCGCCCGCCACACGAAACCGCCCCTGAGCCCCGACCTGTGAGCCCCAACCTGTGAGCCCCGACCCGTAAGCCCCGACCCGTGAGCCCCGACCCGTGAGCGCCGTTGCCATCGGATCGTCCAGCTGTCTACATAAGAGACATGCCACGATATGACACTCGCCGCCCCCGCCCCGCCTGGTGGTTCCCCGAGTACGCACCCGTCGGCGTCGATCTCGGCAGCCCGGACGCCGTCGCCGCGTACGACAGGAACCAGGGCACCGACCCCGCCGCCGACGACGCCCTGCTCGACCGGCTGGGCGTCACGGAGGGCACCCGCCTGGTCGATCTGGCGTGCGGAACCGGCTCGCTCGTCGTGCAGGCGGCCCGGCGCGGGGCGGAGGCGCACGGCGTCGACGTCTCCGCGGAGATGCTGAAATACGCCCAGGCGCGTGCCGAGCGGTTCGAGGTCGAGCCCCACTGGCACCAGGCGGGCTTCCTCGACTACGCGCACCCGCACGACGCCCCCGCCGACGTGGTCACCACCGGATCCGCGCTCCACCAGCTGCCGGACTTTTGGAAGCAGCAGGCCCTGCGCAACGCGGCCGCGATGCTCCGGCCTGGCGGCACGTTCCACCTGCGGGACGTCATCTTCAGCTTCCCGCCTGACGCCGCCGACATCCACCTGCGTCACTGGATCGAGAGCGCGGGGCGCGCCGAGGGCGAGGGGTTCACCAGGGCGGATTTCGAGGCACACGTACGCGAGGAGTTCTCCACGTACACCTGGATCATGGAGGGCCTGCTCGAGCGGGCCGGCTTCGAGATCGTCACCCACGACCCCATCAGCCCCACCCACGCGGAGTACCTCTGCCGCGTGGCGAAGTGAGCCCTATACACTTAACCAAGCGCTTGCTACGCTCCGCCCATGACGTCCACGATCGTCTGGGGCACCGGCAACATCGGCCGCGCCGCCATCCGGGCCGTCGAGGCCCACCCGACGCTCAAGCTCGCGGCCGTGCTCGTCCACGACCCCGCCAAGATCGGCTGTGACGCGGGCGACCTCGCCGGACTCGGCCACGATCTGGGCGTCACGGCGACCGGCGACGTCGACGCCGTGCTGGCGGCCCGCCCCAGGGCCGTGGTCTACGCGGCCTCCGGCGACCTCCGGCCCGACGACGCCCTGGCCGACATCGTCCGGGCCGTCCGGGCCGGCGCCGTGGTCGTCACCCCGTCCCTGTACGCCCTCTACGACCAGCGCAACGCGCCGCCGGAGTTGCGCGAGCCCGTGCTGGCCGCCATCGCCGGCGGAGGAGGCTCGCTGTTCGTCTCCGGCGTCGACCCCGGCTGGGGCAACGACGTGCTGCCGCTGCTCCTCAGCGGGCTCGCCACCACCGTCGACGCGATCCGCTGCCAGGAGATCTTCGACTACTCCACCTACGACCAGCCCGACGCCGTCCGCCACCTGGTCGGCATGGGCCATCCCCTGGACTACGAGCCGCCGATGATCGCGCCCACCGTGCCGTCCATGGTGTGGGGCGGACAGGTACGGCTCATGGCCAGGGCACTCGGCGTCGAGCTCGACGAGATCCGCGAGACCCTGGACCGGCGCCCTCTCGACACGACGGTGACCACCAGATCCATGGGCGACTTCGAGACGGGCACCCAGGGGGCGGTCCGTTTCGAGGTGCAGGGCGTCGTCGACGGCGTGCCCCGCATCGTCGTCGAGCACGTCACCCGCATCCACCCCTCCTGCGCGCCGGACTGGCCGGTCGCGCCCGACGGCGTCGGGGCGCACCGCGTGATCATCGAGGGCCGCCCGCGCATCGAGGTCACGATCGAGGCCACCGACGAGGACGGCAACCGCTCCGCCGGCGGCAACGCCACCGCGGCCGGCCGGCTGGTGGGCGCCATCGACTGGCTCGTGGCCGCCGAACCCGGGCTCTACGACGCGCTCGACGTGCCGCTGCGGCCCGCCCCCGCCGGCAAGCTGGGAAGGAGACGGCCGTGAAGATCGACATTCCGGAGGGCAAGGACGCCATCGAGTACGTGTGGGGCGAGATGGTGCCCGGCATCGGGATGGCCGCCACGAAGTTCTCGCTGGCGGTCTACGCCCACACGACCCTGGGGCTGCGCGAGTTCGAGGCCGCGCGGTTGCGGATCGCGCAGCTCAACGGATGTGCCTTCTGCCTCGACTGGCGGACGGAACGGGACGGGGAGAAGGTCGAGGAGTCGTTCGCCGACGCGGTCAGCGAGTGGCGCACCACCGCCGCCTTCGACGAGCGCACCCGCCTGGCCGCCGAGTACGCCGAACGTTACGCCCTCGACCACCACGGCCTCGACGACGCGTTCTGGACGCGGATGACCGCGCACTACAGCCAGCTGGAGATCGTGGAGCTGACCATGTGCCTGGGCTCCTGGCTGGCGTTCGGCCGCCTCAACCACGTCCTCGGGCTCGACACCGTGTGCACCCTGCCCAGCGGCCGCACCCCCGCCCCCGGCCGATGACCAGCACCACCCGCCCTCGTCGCACCCCACCCAGCGAGGATCCATGGACGAACACCCGCCTGCCCGTGCCAGCGTCTCCCGCCGCGGATTCATCGCCGGGACCGGCTCCGCCCTGGGGCTGGCCGCCCTGGGCGTCCACGCGCGGCCGGCCGCCGCGTCCGCCCCGATCGCCGACGGCGCCCGCGTCGCCGTCCTGGTGATCGGCACCGGCTACGGCGGGTCGGTGGCCGCGCTCCGCCTCGCCCAGGCGGGCGTCGACGTGCACATGGTCGAGATGGGCATGGCCTGGGACACCCCGGGAACCGACGGCAAGATCTTCTGCAACACGCGGGAGCCCGACTACCGCTCGTACTGGCTGCGGACCAGGACGAAGGCGCCGCTCAGCAACTTCCTCGGCTTCCCCATCGACCGGGACATTCCCCGCTACACAGGCATCCTGGACGCCGAGGAGTTCGGCGGCATCACGGTCTACCAGGGCCGCGGCGTCGGCGGGGGCTCGCTCGTCAACGGCGGCATGGCGGTCGTGCCCAAACGCGCGAACTTCGCCGCCGTGCTGCCCTCGGTGAATCCCGACGAGATGTACGCCACCTACTATCCGCGGGCCAACGCCGGGCTCGGCGTCGCCACCATCGACCCCGGCTGGTTCGAGTCGGCCGACTGCTACCAGTATTCGCGCGTGGGCCGCAAGCACGCCCAGCGCTCGTCGTTCCCGTTCGTGTTCGTGCCCGACGTGTACGACTGGGACTACATGCGGCAGGAGGCGGCCGGCACCGTGCCCAAGTCCGCGCTGGCCGGCGAGATCCTCTACGGCAACAACCACGGCAAGAAGTCGCTGCAGCGGACCTATCTCGCCCAGGCCACGGCCACCGGCAGGGTGTCGATCTCCCCGCTGCACCGGGTCGCCTCGGTCGCCCCGGGGTCCGGCGGCGCGTACACCGCCGTCATCGAGCAGCTCGACACCGCCGGCGGCGTCACCGCGACCAAGACGGTGACCGCCGACAAGGTGTTCTTCGCCGCCGGCAGCGTCGGCACCAGCAAACTCCTGGTACGGCTGAAGGCCACCGGCGTCCTACCCGGCCTGAACGGCGAGATCGGCAAGGGCTGGGGCGACAACGGCAACGTCATGTGCGGCCGGGCCAATCATCTCTGGGACCCGACCGGCAGTCTCCAGTCGGCCATCCCCTGCTGCGGCATCGACAACTGGTCGGCCGGGGGCGCGTTCGCGGAGGTCGCACCGCTGCCCACCGGCATCGAGACGTGGGCGTCCTTCTACCTGTCGATCACCAATAATCCGCACCGCGCGCAGTTCACCTGGAACGGGGCGGCGGGCAGGGTGGAGCTCGACTGGCAGACCGCGTGGAAGCAGCCCTCCATCGACATGGCCAAGACGATCTTCGACAGGATCAACGCCAGGGAGGGGACGATCTACCGTACCGACCTGTTCGGCGTGTACAAGATCTGGGGCGACCACCTCACGTACCACCCGCTCGGGGGCGCGGTCCTCAACAGGGCCACGGACAACTACGGCCGCCTGCACGGGCATCCCGGCCTGTACGTCATCGACGGGGCGCTGATCCCGGGCAACACGACCGTCAACCCGTTCGTCACCATCACCGCGCTCGCCGAGCGCAACATCGAGCGGATCATCGCCGCCGACCTGTGACACGGAGCCGTCACGCCCGCCGGCGGGCGACGAACACGTATGCGCGGCCGTCCCCGGTGGACGGCTCGTCGCGCGGCGCCGTGACGGTGGAGACTTTGGACCGGCACGGTTCGAGGACTCAGGAGGATGTCAGGTGGCCGAGCAAGAAGCGTGGGACCCCTTCGGCACGTTGCGTCGCGCGTTGTGGATCGGGGGTGGTCAGTGGGCCGGCAAGTCGACCGTGGCCCGGATCCTGGCCGCACGACACGGCGTCACCGCCTACCACTACGACTACCACGACGCCCGCGGCCACAATGATCGCCGGATCGCCCGCCGCGTCGCTCTCGGCGAGCCCGTCACCGAACCCGACCTCGACGCCATGTGGGTCGACACCACTCCGGAGGACATGGCGAAGGCGACCCTGGCCGGATTTCCTGACCGGTTCGCCTGGGCGCTCGACGACCTGCGCGGGCTCGTCTCCGGGCGCCCCGTCATCGCCGAAGGCTGGGGGCTCCGCCCCGAACTCGTCTCGCCCCTCCTCGACTCTCCACAGCGCATGATCGTCATGGTTCCCGCGCCCGAGTTTCGCCGGCACCAGGTGCGTACGCTGCCCCGGGCCGGCGCGCTCGGCCAGGCCGTCAGCGACCCGGCCCGCGCGCAGGCCAACCGCCTCGCCCGGGACCAGCTGGTCGCGGACGACGCCGTCCGCGGCGCCCGCCGGCTCGGCATCCGCGTGCTCGAGGTCGACGGCTCCCGTGACGCCGAGGCGATCGCGGATATCGTCGCCGACCATTTCGGCCCGTACCTTCCCATCACCTGACGTCGACGGGGGAGGCCGAGGAAGGTGATCGCCAGGCGTGGGGCATGGGCAAGGGGAGCAAGACCCATCACGACATCGCGATCGAGCTGTCCACGATCCTCGCGCTGACCGGCCCCAGCGTCATCGCGGTGGACCAGATCCTGGAACCTGATCAAGGAGCGAGCCATCGGCACGGTGCAGGACCGCTTCAGGACGTCGCTCATCCTCACCACGCTCGCGAGCGCCGACCTCGCCCGCACCCTGGTCGAACGGCGTTTCGCCGTCGCCTTCGAGAACGCGGGCGGCACGCCGCCCGATCCTGTCTGGCCGATCGCGCCGGCCGCGTTCGCGACCGCGCCGGGTCTCACGCCGAGGACCCTGCTCCGGCGCATCAGCGCGCACGTCGAGACGTGCCGGGTGGAGGGCAAGGTCACGCTGCTGGAGCGCTTCCACCAGGACCACCCGGCCGCCTCCTCCACCGGGAACCACCCGGGCCGGCCGCTCGCCGGGGACACCGCGGCACGATCGCTCGCCGGGGAGCACCCGGTCGCGCCCGTCGCCGGCGCCGCGCCCGCCGTCTCCGAGACGGACCTCGCGCGGCTCGACGCCCGCTTCGCCGGCCTGCGCGAGCAGGCGGAGACCTCGGACGCGTACGATCCCGACCACGAGGACGAGCTCGCTCCCCCGCTGCTCGCCGCCGGACTCAACGCGTGGATCACGGAGCAGGGCGAGTCCGGCCGCCCCTTCTCCGTCGACCCGCCGCCTGGCCGCAGGCCGAACCTCCACGCTCGGCTGCGCCAGGAACTCGACCCCGACTCGGAGGAGCAGCGGCACTGGACGTTCCGGATGATCGGGGCACCGCATCCGATCGCGGCGCTCAAACGGCTGAACGACGGCATCAAGGCGTCGGGGATCGGCCCTGAGACGCCCGACCGGTGTTTCGTCGTGCTGCGCAACCAGGCGTGGTCGGACGGTCCCGCGACCCAGGCCAGGGTGGCTCACCTCAAGGACTGCGGCGGGAAGGCGCTCACGCTGCACGGTGACGACCTGCGCGTGTTCGAGGCGCTGCGCCGGATGGCCGCCGATCAGGATCCGGAGTTCGACACGTGGTTGCGGGCCCGGCGTCCGGCGAGCGGCACCGAACTCCTCAGCAGCGCGCAAGGGCAAGGCCGTGCTCCGCCAGGCGCTCGAGCACTTCGCGCGCTCGGGCGGCGGCGACTTCACCGCGTTCCTGGGCATGCTCGCCGACCTGCCGATGGAGGTCAGTCAGATCGACCGGGCGGACCAGATCGCCGCCGAGCTGGGGCAGCTCCTGACCGCCGCGACGATCAACGACCCGCTCTTCGCCGGCAACGGCGAGCCGGCCGACCCCGAGCAGCTGCTGACCCCGTCGGCGGGCAAACGGGCCCGCGTGTCGGTCATCAGCTTCATCGGGCTAAAGAGGACGCGAGGCCCGGGTTCGTCGGCCAGCTCCAGATGGCCCTGTTCTCCTGGATCAAGCGGAACCCGGCGCGCGGCCGCCCGCTGAACGGCCTGTACGTGATGGACGAGGCCCAGGCCCTCGTGCCCGCCACTCCCAGGACCGAGGCGCTGGCCAGCACGCTGACCCTCGCGTCGCAGGCCCGTAAGTACGGCCTCGGCCTCGTCTTCGCCACGCAGGCGCCGCGCGGCCTGCACAACCAGATCGCCGGCAACGCCACCACCCAGTTCATCGGCAGGATGAACAGCCCGACGCAGATCTCCGTGGTCCAGACGCTGGCCAGGGCCCGCGGCGGCCGGGCCGACCGGGTCGGGCGGCTGGAGGTCGGGCAGTTCTACACCGCGAGCGACGGCATCCCCGAGACGCTGGTCCGCACTCCTCAGTGCCTGAGTCACCATCCTGCCGACCCGCTCACCGAACAGGAGATCATGCGGCGCGCTTCCGCCTGAGAGGGCGGGTCAGGTGTTCATGCGGCTCCCCCAGGCCACGCGAGATCGGCGGCCTTTACGTAGTGAATTCACCGTCAAGCATCCCTGAAATTGCCGGATATGCCCCGAAATATGGCGATATGAGTGCTAGCGTCCGAATTAAGGAATGCGATCAACGGGGGAGGAACAATGACGTTCGACTTCCAGCACGGAGGAGGCTGCGGCCGTAGGCGCCGTTGGTGGCGTCGCCGTCGTTGCCGTCGTAGGCGCTGGTGGGGCGGCTGGGGCGGCCCCTGGGGCGACGACTGGGACTGGTGGTAATCCATTCCCACGAGAGCCGCGGATTGTGGCGATGTCGGTGTGCGGCCTACACCCGTTGGCAAACTGCACCCTCGCCACAATCCGCACCTCGTGTCACATCACCCGCACCTTTTCCGCATTAACACTTACGGAGCATGTTGAGCAGGGCCACCTTCTCGTTCCGCGTGACGAAAAGCCGGTAGTGGCGCTTCACGGTGATCCAGGAAACGGCATAACGGCACCAGTGGGCGCGGCGCGACGGGCGCCAACTCTGCGGGCCCTTGGCGCCCTTGGCGATGTTGGCGGAGTGGCTGACCGTGACGAGTTCGGGCCGCTTGAGGTCGTTGGCGAACGCGCGCCTGCGCGCCGGGCTCCACCTGCTCGCCCCCGAACGCCACGCGTACGCCAGCGGCACGACGTGGTCGACGTCGACCAGCCTCTCGCTCTTCAGCTTCTTGCCGTCGTACGGGCTGTACCAGACACCCTTGACCGGATGGCAGGCCGCGTTCTTGCGCACGCGCCGGCCGTCACGCGCCAGAACCACCTCACGAGTGTTGCACCTGCCCTTGTGCTTCTCCCATCGGGGCTGGAAGCGGCGGTGGCTGTAGCCGCGGATCGATAAGGGCTTGGACACCTTCAGCTGGGCCAGCATCTTGCGGGCGAGCGCGCCGGCCTCGGCCTGGGATCGCTTGCGGGCATCCGCCGCCGCATGCGGGGTCGCGAGGACAGCGGTGATCGGGATGGCCAGCAGAGCCAGCACGACGACTCTGACCGTCCGCGTCATAAAGATCATGCCTACACCCCTACCAGCACGCCCCCCGGCGGCGGCAGCGATATTCATGAGACCGGTGGGCGAGGCAAGCATCCCTCACGGTCACGTTCAACCTGTGCGGGCCCGCTCGCGCGTCAGCGGACCGCCGCCGCTTCTACGGAGCGCCGCCGATGGCGCAGGCGCGGCACGGGGGCTGGCCGCAGGTGCACTGCATGATGGCGTCGAGAACGTCGTGGTCGTGGTAGAGGCACTGGTCTCTGCAGGTGTGCCGCGGCACGAAGCCCGCCTGGATCTCGTCGGGCCACGGCTCGTGCCCTTCGCGGCAGCGTACGAACCGCTCGGGGTCGGACGCGTGCAGCCCTTGCATGCGTGCGCGCGCCGCGCCCTCCAGCGTCCGCGTCTCTTCCACCATGGTGCTGAGCTGTGCGGCGATGGCGGAATACTGGTCGTCCCCGGTGCGCACGTGCGCGGCCCGCAGCGCCATCGCCGCGTTGCTCAGGAATCGTGTGGCGTCCTGGAGGTCGGTGGTGTGGTGCAACTGAATGCCGGTAACGCCTCGGACCCACACGGCGTCGTCTTGCATTGATCAACCTTTCACAGCGCAGAGCGCTCACAACTGTTCTGGGGGATACGCCGAAGGATAACGCGCCTTTTACCGGACTTTCCGTGGCAGAGTCACCGGGTTGACCTTCTTCGCAACGGTCCACGTGAAGGAGAAATGCCCTCCACGTCGGCCGATCCGGCCGCGTGGCGCAGGCGGAGGCAGGCCGCCACCATGCGGGGAAATCTTTGTACGATTTTTGCCGCATTATTAAGGAGCGGCCCCCGGGCGATATCCCGGAGGCCACCCCCGCGCGTCATGGCGGTCAACTCGTCACGGCGCACTTCCCGCGATCCTGGCTGGCGGGTCCTTTCGCGTTCGGGCGTACGTCGAAGTCGAAGATCGCGGTGGGCAGGTAGAGCGAGCAGCACGCGTTCGGGATGTCGACGATCCCGCTGACCCGCCCCTCGATCGGTGCCGCGCCGAGGAGCAGATAGGCCTGTTCGCCGCTGTAACCCCACCTCTTGAGATACTCGACGGCGTTGAGGCAGGCCCTGCGGTAGGCCACCGTCGCGTCGAGGTAGTAGTTGGTGTCGGTGTCGTGGTCCACCGAGATGCCGATGAACGACAGGAACTCCGAATATCTCGGCTCCACGTTTCCCGGCATGAAGAGCGGATTGGTGGTGACCCCGTACTTCTCCATGCCGCCCTTGATGAGGTCGACGTGGAAGTCGATGTAACCTCCCATCTCGATCGCCCCGCAGAAGGTGATCTCCCCGTCACCCTGGCTGAAGTGCAGGTCACCTCCCGACAGCTTGGCGTCGGGCACGTGGACCGGGTAGAAGACCCGGGCTCCGCGGGTGAAGTTCTTGATGTCGTGGTTGCCGCCGTTCTCCCTGGCGGGCACGGTACGCGCTCCTTCGGCGGCGATCCGCTGGGCCACGTCGCCGGTCGCCGTGCCGGCCACGACGTTGTCGCTCAGCGGTGGCAGGCCGAGCGGCGGAACGCGCTGCGGGTCGGTGTCGATGAGCGTCTGCTCCCGGCGGTTCCAGCTGCTCAGCAGGTCGGCCGATGGCGCCGTGCCGAACAGTCCCGGGTGGGTGATGCCGGTGAAGCGAACCCCCGGCAGGTGGCGGGAGGTCGCGACCTGACCGTGGAAATCCCAGATCGCCTTGTAGGCGTCGGGGAAGTAGTCGGTCAGGAATCCGCCGCCGTTCGCCTTGGCGAAGACGCCGGTGTACCCCCATCCCTGTCCTGGCGCCTCCCCTACCTGCTGGGGAACCGGGCCGAGGTCGAGGATGTCCACGACGAGCAGGTCTCCGGGTTCGGCGCCCTCCACCCCGATGGGCCCGCTCAGCATGTGCGCGAGGGTCAGGTCGACATCGCGTACGTCGTTCGCGGAGTCGTTGTTGCCGATCTGGGCGTCGGTCCATTCCCGGCATTCCATCCGGAACTCGTCTCCGGGGCGTACCATCTCCACCACCGGAATGTCCGGGTGCCAGCGGTTGTGCCCCGGGACCTCCTGGTCGCGCATCGGCTTCGACTGGTCGATCTTGAAGATTACCTTCGGCATGATGCATGCCCTTCTTCTCGCGGATGGCTCCTTCCTGGCTGGGCGTGGGCCTCACCTCTCTTCCGCCTCGGCGGGCTCCGTCAGGTCCATCGCGGGCGATGCCGGCGCTCGCCCTCCGGCCTCGACCGCTCCTCCGCCTCGTCGGGCGCCGCGCCGGCCGGCTCCCCGTGCCGCGTCAGCGGCCACAGGCCGGCGAACACCACCACGCCGAACACGGCGAGGATGATCGCGAAGAGCCTGGTGTCGCGCCAGTAGCCGGCCAGGGTCATGTAGGCGGGGATCGCCGCCGTGACCCAGCCCTGGATCGCCGTGACCCAGCCGGTGTACCTCGTGATCCGCGTACGTTTCAGTCCGAGCAGCACGAAGAACAGCGCCCACAGGAACGACCAGTAGAGCCAGATGACGCCGAAGGCGGGATCGCCGAGGATCCGGAAGTTGGCGAAGGAATAGCCGAGCGCCATGACGGCCACGAAGAGCGAGAAATAGCCGACCCCTGTGCTGTCGAAGCCGCCGAGCAGGTTGATGCCCACATAGAGATAGGTGAATCCGAACAGGTAGATGCCCGACGCGCCGAGCACCACGGCCGCGTCGGCGGGATTGAGGATGACCAGCACGGTGGGCGTGATCACCTGCAGCGCTCCGACGAACAGGTTGAACACTCCGGCCGCTTTCGGTTCGACCTTTCCCAGGAGCATCAGACCGTTGAGGAAGAGTACCGCCCCTACGTAAAGCAGTCCGACGGCTCCCATATCCGGCACCTCCTCGTGTCAGTACGGGTGGTCGCGTCCGCCGGATGCCACGCCGCCGGCGAACGCGACGTCTGCTGGCTGTTTCAAGGCCGAGGAAGACGCGACAGTGCCGGGTGCGACGGCGGTTGCCACCGCCGCCCCGGAGGCACGCGCGTGACCACCTCGGGCGCTTCCCTGCTCTGCTCCTCTCGGGTCAGGGCGGCGGACGTCGCCGGGGAAAGCCGGGTGAGGTTCGGGACGGTGAAGAAGCGGCGGGCCGGAGAGCGGCACACCGGACACTCACGGACCGCCTCGGCGGTCCCTATCGGCAGGCGCACCTCGAATTGCCCGCAATCCAGACAGCGGTACGCGTACGTTGCCATGGACATCCCCGTAAAAGATCGGGATTCTTTTCACGGCGCTACCCCGCGTGCGGCGTAATGCCGATATCTCCAGAAAACCTCTAGAAGATTCGCCGTGTCAAGGTCTGCGCCCTGGCCCTGCACGAACAAAAAAGGCCTTGTCCGCGCACGGCCCGCCATTTATCTCTATGCAGAAAAATAGCCGTCTCTTAAAACGGTCATGACGCTGTGCAGACGGACGCCCTCTACCGTAGGCCCTCCTTGGGGCCGAGCACGCTGGACAGGAACGCTCTGGTACGCGCCTGGCCCGGAGCGGCCACGAGCTCGCCGGGCCGGCCCCGCTCGACGGCCACGCCGTCGTCGAAGAAGGTCAGCCAGTCGCCGACCTCCCTGGCGAAGGCGATCTCGTGGGTCACCACGACCATCGTCATCCCGTCGGCGGCCAGCCCCTTCATGACCTCCAGAACCTCGTCCACCAGCTCCGGGTCCAGGGCGGACGTCGGCTCGTCGAACAACATCAGCGCCGGGTTCATCGCCAGCGCCCTGGCGATGGCCACCCGCTGCTGCTGGCCGCCCGAGAGCTGGTGGGGTCGCTTGTGAGCGTGGTCGGCCAGTCCCACCCGCTCCAGGTGCTCCATCGCCAGCCCTCGCGCCTTGTCCGCCGGGCTGCCCAGCACGTGGACGGGCCCGCAGGCCACGTTCTCCAGCGCACTCTGGTGGGCGAACAGGTTGAAGCGCTGGAACACCATGCCGATGTTCCGTCGGAAGGCGGCGAACTCCTTGGGCGTCCAGGGGTGGTACCTGCCGTCGCGCAGGGTGTGGCCGACCTCCTCCCCGAGCACCCGCAGGCTGCCGCCGAGCACCGGCTCGAGACCGTTGACGCAGCGCAGGAACGTGGACTTGCCTGACCCCGACGGGCCGATGACACAGCTCACCTCGCCCGCGGACACGGTGAAGTCCACGCCGTTGAGCACCTGCACGTCGCCGTAGCTCATCCGGACGCCGGTGGCCTGCACAACCTGCGTCCCCGGCGCGGTCACGCCGCCGCCTTCGGCAGGACCCTGGCCGCCAGGCCGCCGCCGCGGACAAGACGTACGGCGTCGGAACCGAACCGGCGCTCCAGCCTCCCCTGCAGGTAGGTCGCCACGGCGGTCATGAGCATGTACCACAGGCTCGCCACGATCAGCAGCTCCATGATCAGGTTGTTGGCCTTGTAGATCTGGCTGGCGTTGGTCATCAGGTCGTGCCCGGCGACCACGTACACCAGCGAGGTGGTCTTCAGCATGGAGATGAACTCGTTGCCCGTCGGCGGGATGATGATGCGCAGCGCCTGCGGGAGCACGATGACCCGCATCCGCTTGCCGGGGGTCATGCCCAGTGCGTACGCCGCCTCTGTCTGCCCCTTGTCGACGGCCTGGATGCCGGCGCGCACGGTCTCGGCGAAATAGGCCGCCAGGTTCAGCCCCAGGCCCAGCATGGCGGAGGTGAAGCCGGTCATCACCTCGTTGGTGTCCCACTTGAGGCCGATCATGGTGAACGGGATCTTCAGCACCAGCTCGGGGAACAGGTAGGCCAGGTTGTACCAGAAGATGAGCTGCACCAGGACGGGCGTGCCGCGGAAGAACCAGATGTAGCCGCCGGCCAGCCCGCTCAGCACCGGGTTGTACGACAGCCGCATGATCGCGATCAGCACGCCCAGCACCAGCCCGAGAACCGTCGCCACCACCGAGATCTCGATGGTGACCCAGACCCCGGCCAGGATGCGGTCGTCGAGCAGATATTCGGCGACCTTGCTCCAGTCGAGGCGAGGGTTGACGACGACCAGGTAGGCCAGCCAGCCCGCGACCGCCAGCGCGGCGGCGGCGCCCACCCAGCGGCCCCAGTGCAGGGTGCGCGCGACGGGTACGGGGGTGCCCGTCCCGTCGGGGATCGGCTCGGTCCGCACGGTCACTTACCGCCGTTGACCGTGGCGGACTCGACGGCCAGCTTCTCCAGGTTCCACGCCTTGAGCACCTTGCCGTACTCGCCGCTCTCAATGAGGGAGTTCAGTGCGCCCTTGACGGACTCGATCAACTCCTTGTCGTCCGGCTTCATGCCGATGCCCCACAGGCTCTCCGTGCCTTCGAGCGCGATCCCCTCCACGCCGAGCTTGGGGTCGGCGGCCTTGTAGGTCGTCACCACGTAGTCGGTGATGCTGGCCTGCGCGCGACCGCCGCCGACCTGGAGCAGGGCCTCCTGGTCGCCGGGGAACTTCAGGATGGTCAGGCCGCCCTTGCCGGCCTTCTCGCAGTCGGCGTCGTACTGTTCGGCCAGCGCGAGCGAGGAGCCGTTGTCGACGACGGAGACCGTCTCGCCGCACAGGTCGTCAGGCCCCGAGATGCCCGCCGGGTTGCCCTTCTTGACCAGGAGTCCCGCGCCCGCCCGTACGTAGTCGACGAACGAGAGCTTGCCCTGGCGTTCGGCGTTGTCGGTCATCGAGGAGATGACGAAGTCGTAGCGGCCGGTGAGCACGCCGGGGATCTGCGAGTTGAACTCCTCGTCGGTGATGGTCACCTTGACGCCGAGCTTCCTCGCGATGGCCCGGGTCAGCGAGGGGTCGAGCCCGATCGCGGTCTTGCCGTCGGAGGCGTACAACTCCATCGGCGGGTAGCCGAGGGAGGAGACGACCTTCAACCCGTCGGTCTTCAGCCGGGCGGGCACCTTGGCGGCGAGCGCCTGGTCCGGGGTGATCGCGTTGATCACGTCGGCCGCCTTGTCCTCGGCGGGGGCCTGGTCGAGCACGACGGGCGCGGCCGACTGCTCGGCCTCCGCGCCGGAGTCGAGGGGCTCGGCGCCGCAGGCCGTGGCGGCGACGAGCAGCGCACCAGCAGCGAGCAACGTACGGATCCGGGTGTTCACTGGGGGGTTCTCCTTCAGCTTCGCTGCCAGCGGACTTCGCCGCCGACGACGGTGGTCATGACCTTGGTGCGCAGCACCGCGTCCGGTGACTCCCGGTAGGGGTCGGTGTCCACCGCGATGAAGTCGGCGAGCTTGCCGGGTGCGAGCGTGCCCTTGCGCTCTTCCTCGCCCGCCGCGTAGGCCGCGCCCAGGGTGTGAGCGGTGATGGCCTCGGCCATGCTCAGCCGCTGCTCGGGCTGCCAGCCGCCGGGTGGCGTGCCGTCGGGGCGGGTACGGGTGGCGGCGGCGTGAAGTGCGGCGAACGGGTTGGGATGCTCCACGGGGGCGTCGGAGCCGAAGGCCAGGGCGACGCCGACGTTCAGCATCCCGCGCCAGGCGTAGGACGCCACCCCGTGACCGGCCAGCAGCGAGTCGACCAGGTCGATGTCGCTGGTGCAGTGCACGGGCTGCATGGAGGCGGCGATGCCCAGCCGGGCCATCCTCGCCAGGTCCGCGGGCCGCAGGTGCTGGGCGTGCTCGATGCGGTGCCGCAGGCCGGGCGTGCGGCCGATGGCCTCGTAGGCGTCGATGACCAGGCGGTTGGCCCGGTCGCCGATCGCGTGCGTGGCCACCGCGATGCCTGCGCCCGCGGCCCTGCCGAACAGCTTGACGAGGTCGTCGTACGGCGTGACCGCGATGCCGGCGTTGCCCTGATCGCCGGCGAAGGGTTCGCTCATGTGGCAGGTGTGCGAGCCGAGCGCGCCGTCGCTGAAGATCTTCACTGGTCCCGTGCGGATCCAGTCGTCGCCCTGCCCGGTGCGGCGCCCCTCCTCGATGGCGGCCTCCAGGTGGGTCGCCGGGATCGCCTTGTGCACGCGCAGCTTCAGCCGGCCTGTCTCGCGCAGCTCCAGGTAGGCCGCCCGGCAGTCCTCGCCGTCGATGTCGTGCACGCTGGTCAGGCCGAGCCCGAGCAGTTCCTCCTGGGCGGCGCGGAGCCGGTCGGTCAGGTCGGCGGAGACCATGAGGTGGCGCAGCGGGTACGACGCCGACTCGCGCAGGATGCCGGTCGGCTCCCCGTCGGCGTCCCTGACGATCTCGCCGCCAACCGGGTCGGGGGTGCCGGCGTCGATGCCGACCAGGCGCAGGGCCGCGGAGTTGGCCCAGACCGTGTGGCCGTCGACGCTGGGCAGCGCGACCGGCAGGCTGGGGCAGACCGAGTCCAGGGCGTACCTGTCCGGCTGGACGGGCGGGTCCCAGGTGTTGCTGTTCCAGCGGCCGCCGAACAACCAGGCGCCCGGTCGCAGCCGGGCGGCGTGCGCGGCCACCCTGGCCAGGGCCTCGTCCAGGGAGCGCACGTCGCGCAGGTCGACCGCGTCCAGGCTCAGGGCGTACTGGGCGGTGTGGATGTGGGCGTCGTAGAGGCCGGGCAGGACGGCGGCGCCCTCCAGGTCGATCAGCTCCGCACCCGGCCCCGCCGCCCCGCGCACGTCCGCCTCGCTGCCGACGGCCAGCAACGTCTGGCCCTTCACGGCCATGGCCTGGGCCAACGGGTTCTCGCCGGCTCCGGTGCGGATGGCGGCGTTGCGGTACACGCGGATGCTCATGGGACTCTCAGCGGGTCGGAAATGTGATGGGCCTCACTGTAGGAGTAGCTAATTGCAGGTGGAAGTGCTACAAACACGACATTTAGCGCTTCTGAGGGTAAGGGCTGCTGATGCTGAAGCCGGAGCACCTGCGCACTCTCCGTGAGGTCGTGCAGCGGGGATCGTTCGCGGCCGCCGCCAACCGGCTCGGGTACACCCCCTCCGCCGTCTCCCAGCAGATGGCCGCCCTGGAGCGGGAGATGGGCGTGACGCTGTTCGAGCGCTTCGCCCACAGCGTGCTGCCCACCAGCGCCGCCGAGGTGCTGGCCAGGCACGCGGAGGTCGTGCTCATCGACATAGAGCGCATGATCTCCACCGTCCAGGAGGTGCACAGGAACAGCGAGCGGCAGATCCGCCTGGGCATCTTCCCGAGCTTCGCCGACGTGCTGACCGGCGTCCTGCGCGACATGGAGCCCGCCGACCGCGCCGCCATCCGGCTCTCCGTGGCCGAACCCTCACAACTCATCCCGCGCCTGGGCGCAGGCGGCGAACTGGACGCGGCCATCGTCTACCAGGTGGGCAACTCCGGCCTGTCGTGGCCGTCATCGCTGGGCCGGCGGTGGGTCGCCGAGGACCGCTACAAGGTCGTCCTGCCGCGCGGCTGGCCCGACCTGGCGCCGTACCGGGTGGAGCAGTTCGTCGACCTGCCGTGGATCGTGCACCATCCGGCGAGCAGCGACGCGTCCTTCTTCGACGGCGTGTTCGCGCGCTGGCGGTTGCATCCGAGGGTGACCTGCCACTCCGACGACTTCAAGATCACACTGGCCATGGCCGAGGCGGGGCTGGGCGCGGCGCTCGTCCCCGACCTCGCGCTGCGCGATCACGGCCGGGACATCGTGGTCGCCGACGTGCCATGGCTGAACACCAGCCGCAGCATCTTCACCCTCGTCCGCCCCGACCGCGAGACCGCCCGCCTGCAGTCACTCCTGGACGCGCTGGCCGTCTGACCACCCCCGCCGCCGCTACGCGCCGAGGCACAGGAGATCTGCGCCGAGGCCGCCGACATCACCAAGTCGACGTGGCGGATCTTTCTCGCGCAGGTCGAACGCTGACGCGCCGCGTACCCGCGAAGAACGCCCCGCCCCGCGCGTCACCCCGTCGGGTTCCCCGGACGGCACAGTTCTCCTGGTGTCAGGCCCGCTTTCCCGCTCCCCAGAACAGCGGCCCAGAGGTAGGCGGTCCCGTCCATGAGCCGGCGCTGGATGGTCACGGACTGCTCGCCCTCGATCAGCTCGTCGGCGGTCCGGTAACTGTCGTCGACGAAGAACACCCGCCCGTCCGGCTTCAGGCAGTCGGCCACCAGCGACCAGAAGGACACGAAACGTTCCGGCAGAACGTGCGACAGCCAGAACCCGAAAAGACGACGTCGTAACGGCGCTCCGGACGCCAGCGGAACAGGCCGGCACCCGGCTCAGGCCTGCGATCGGCTGGGCTCCTCGATCTCGCCGGCGTTGTCGTCTCGGGCCTCGTCTCGGGCCTCGGCTCGGGCCGGGAGAAGCAGGGCGGTGACCACCACGAGCACGGACAGCACCGCGCCGATGATGAAGGCCAGCCGCATGCCGCCGAGGTTGGCGAGCACCTCCGTGACCCCCTCGGACCGCAGGGCCTCGGCACGCGCGCTCATCACGGTGATCACAAGCGCGGTCCCCATGGCGGCGGCGACCTGCTGCAGCGTGCTCAGGATCGAGCTGGCGTGGGAGTAGAGCGACGGCGGAACCGCGCCGAGGCCGAGGGTGAACACCGGGGTGAAGGTCGCGGCCAGGCTCACCATCAACAGCGCGTGCAGGCCGAGGAGCTGCCAGATCGGCATGGTCATCGTGACCTGGGTGAAGCCGATGAGCGCGAACATGATCCCGACCGCGCCGGGGATGACCAGGACCCGGCCGCCGAACCGGTCGAACAGACGGCCGACGGTCGGACCGAGCAGCCCCATCGCCAGGCCGCCCGGCATGACGAGAAGCCCGGTCTCCAGGGCGCTGAGCTGGCGGACGTTCTGGAGGTAGAGCGGCAGCAGGATCATCGAGCCGAGCATCGCCATGAACGACACCGACATCATGATCAGTGCGACCGTGTAGGTGCGGTGGCGCAGGGTGCGCAGGTCGAGCAGCGGCACGCCCCGCTTCTGCAACGACAGCTGCCGGACGACGAACACGGCGATGGACGCCAGGCCCGCGACCACGATCGCGGCCGCGACGCGCACGTCACCGCCCTCGAACCGGCTGAGCCCGTAGACCAGCCCGCCGAAGCCCGCGGCCGCGGTCACCACGCTCAGCCAGTCGACGGTGCCGAACCGGGGCTCCCCGACGTTCTTGAGCTGCCTCAACCCGCTCCACGTGACCACGGCGGCGATGGGGAGCACCACGGCGAACAGCAGCCGCCACGACCCGAACTGGAGGATCACCCCGGAGACCGTCGGGCCCATCGCGGGCGCCACCGAGATGGCCAGGCTGACGTTGCCCATCACCCGGCCCCTATCCTCCTCGGGCACCACCTGCATCAACGTGGTCATCAGCAGCGGCATCATCACGGCCGTCCCGGACGCCTGGATGATGCGGGCGGCAAGCAGCACCTCGAACGACGGCGCGACGGCGGCCAGCGCCGTGCCGGCCAGGAACAGGCCCATCGCGACGGTATAGGCGCTGCGGGTGGACACCCGCTGCAGGAACCATCCGGTGATCGGGATCACCGCGGCCATGGTCAGCATGAAGGCGGTCGAAAGCCACTGCGCGGTCTGCTCGGTGATGTGCAACGCGCTCATCAACTGCGGGATCGCGTTGATCATGATCGTCTCGTTGAGGATGACCACGAACGTGGCCAGCACCAGCAGCCGGATCACGGGCGGGGTGCGACCCTTGACGGCGGTCGCGGAGGTGGCGGGTGAGTCGAGCAGTGGGCCGGGCACGATACCTCGATCGGGGTTGTCGGGAGTGACATCGTCGCGGCTGGCATCCCAGCCTCGGGTCTCACAAGAAGTTGTGGTCATACACAGATTGACCTGCGCCACCGACAAAACTCATCGACCGCGCCCAACATTCCGACAAGTGCCACAAAATGTCACCCGATTTTCCGCGGCGCCCGATGACGACCTCCAAGCCGCGCCACGTCTCACCCCATGACCTGTGCCGGCTCCCCGAACAGGGCTGCGCCACCACGGCGGCGAGCACCCCGCACGGGCATCGACGCCGCACACGCACGGTTCGTCTCCGAGCGGGAGCTCATGCGCAACGAGTACGCCACGGTGCCCCACCTCGCGAAGATCGCCCCGTTGATGCCACGCGTCATCGCGGCCGACTGGACGCACGAGTTCGTCGGCAGGGACTACATGGTGCAGACCCTGCTCGACGGCGTTCCTGCCGCCGAAGGGCTGCGTACCCCGCGGCGGTGTGGCGGTCGCTGATCTATGAGATTCGCCACCTCGGGGCCGTCCGGCTGGAGCGCCACCGTCTCGGCAACCCCGGCGGGGTCGGGGACTCGTACGACGCCGTGGCAGCCGTGCTGGCAGAGCTCACGTGAAGCAGGCCGCGCAGCGGGCCCCGTGATCACCTGGGCGCGCTACGCGGCGAACGCCGCCACGTGGTCGCGGGCGAAGTCGGCGAAGCGCCGGGGCGGGCGGCCGACGACTTCCTCGACATCGGTCGTCGTGAAGTCGCCGAAGCCGGAGCCGAGCGCCTGCCCGTACTCGACGAGCATGCCGGCGAGCCAGTGGGGGATGCCGCCGGCGACCATGCCGGCGTGGGCGTCTTCCGCGCCGGCGGCGACGTAGTGGATCGTCCTGCCGAGCACCTGCCCGAGTTGTTCGGCCGCCTCGGCGTAGGACAGCGTCTCGGGCCCGGACGGCGTGTAGATCCTGCCGTGGTGGCGTTCTGGCTCCGCGCGCAGGATCTGGGCGGCGACGTCGGCGACGTCACGCAGGTCGATCATGCCGAGCCGGCCGTGCGCCATGTTGAGGGAGAAGGTCGCGTCGTGGGCGATGCGGCCGGCCTGCCAGAGCAGGTTCTGCATGAAGGCGTGCGGGCGCAGGATCGTCCAGCGCAGGCCGGACGCCTGCAGTTCGTGGTCGGACAGGGCGTGCAGGCGCCCGTTGCGGGTGGGAGCGTCGTAGGCGGCGCCGATCGCCGACAGGCGCACGACTCGTTCCACGCCGGCCTGGCGGGCGGCCCACACCGCGTTCATGCTGTTCTCGGGCGCTCGGGGGTCCATCGCGGTCAGCAGCCACAGGTCGTTGACCCCCTTGAAGGCGGGCGGCAGTGTGCTGGGGTCGCCCAGGTCCCCGACGACGACCTCGACGCCGCGTCGTTCCAGCGCGCCGGCCTTGGACCGGTCGCGGACCAGCGCCCGGAGGGCGAGGGCGGAGCCTTGGAGGGCATCGAGCAGTCCGCTCGACACGCTGCCGGTCGCCCCGGTGATGAGGACTGTGCGGCTCATCGTCCGTCCTTTCGCGAAGGGTTCCCTGCCCGTGCGGGTCAGGGTCTCGGATGCACGATAGTCCCGATATGTGACTATCACAAGATGTGACTAGCACAGAGTGGTACTATACGGGCGTGACGCACGCTCCCGAAGGCGAACGCAGCCGGATGATCACGCAGGATCCCGACCTGGGGATCCTCGCCGCGCGGTTGTTGTTCTCGTTGCAGCGGGAGGTCTTCGCGCGGCTCGCGGAGAGGGGGCACGGCGAGGTGAGCCCGCGCCACGGGGCGATCCTGGCCTACCTCGACGCGGGCGGCGTCCGCGCGACGGAGCTGGCGCGGCTCTCGGGCCGGCACAAGCAGATCGTCGGCCGGCTGGTCGACGAGCTGGAGGCGCTCGGTTATGTGGAGCGCCGGCCTGATCCGGCCGATCGCCGCGCGAAGCTCGTGGTGCCGACCGAACGCGGGCTCGACGAGCAACGTCACGCGGATGAGATCATCGCCGACATCGAGCGCCGGCACGCCGGCACGATCGGCGAGCCCGCCTACGCGCAACTGCGACGAGCGCTGAAGGCGATAACCGACGAGACCGCGGCCGGGCCGGACCAACAGGACGACTCCAGATCAACGCCCGGCTGAATCCGTGGGCACTGGACGTGACGGGTCAAAGAGCGGTGAGATTCACGATGTTGCCTGCGGACAGCCACACCCACAGCGAGTGGTCCTGGGACGCCCCGTCAGGGTCGATGGAGCGCTCCTGCACGCGGGCGGTGGAGCTCGGGCTGCCGGCGATCGCCTTCACCGAGCACGTCGACCACACGGTCTGGACGGTCACGCTTGATGCCCTCGCTCCGGACGACCACCTCGCGACCCTGGCCACGCAGGAGGGGCTGCTGACACCTCCGGCCTTCGACGCCAACGGATACCTGGAGGCGATCGAGCGGTGCCGGGAACGGTTCCCGGCTCTTCGCATCCTGAGCGGCCTGGAACTGGGCGAACCCCACTGGCACGCCTCCGCCGTCGCGAAGGTGCTCGGAGCCGGACCGTTCGACCGGGTGCTCGGCTCCCTGCACTGCCTCCCCGCCGGCGACGGCTTCGCCGAACCACCGGGCCTGTACGAGCGCCGGGCCGCGGCCGACGTCATACGGCAATACCTGGCCGAGATCGTCGGCCTCGTCACCGGCAGCGACGCGTTCTCCGTGCTGGCCCACATCGACTACCCGCTGCGTTACTGGCCGGCGCGGGAGGCCGGGCCCTTTGATCTGCCGATGTTCGAAGAGGAGTTCCGGCACGCGCTGCGGATGACCGCCCGGTCGGGCAGGGCGCTCGAGATCAACACGCGCATTCCGCTGCACTCGGCCATCCTCACGTGGTGGCACGAAGAAGGCGGGGAAGCGGTCACGTTCGGCAGCGACGCCCACGACCCCGCAGCCGTCGCCCTCGGGTTCCGGGACGCGGCGGACATGGCGCGGGCTCACGGGTTCCGCCCCGGGCGAGACCCGTACGACTTCTGGGCGCGTGTGGACTGACCGCCCTGAAGAGGTCGTCTACGTGATGACGTTCCGCACGTCGACGACATCGCCGGTCAGCATGCGCTCGGCGACCGCAGGTCACGGGGGCGGGCCGGCCGGCTCGGGAACGACCGTGCCGGTGCGCCGGAACTCGCTCGGGCTGACGCCTCGGGTCCGCTTGAACGCCGCGCTGAACGCGAACGCGTCGGAGTAGCCCACGGCGTGGGCGACCTCGGCGACGGTCGCCGCCTCGCGCTCGGCCAGCAGGTCCGCCGCGAGCGTCATGCGCCAGCGGGTGAGGTAGGTCAGCGGCGGTTCGCCCACCAGGTCGGCGAACCGCTTCGCCAGGGTGGAACGCGACACCCCGGCCCTGTCGGCCAGCGAGGAGACCGTCCAGGGCGCCGCCGGTTCGGCGTGCAGCAGGCGCAGCGCGTCGCCGACCACCGAGTCCCGCTGGGCGGTGTACCAGGCCGGCGACCCGCCGCCGGGCCGGTCGAAGTAGTCGCGCAGCGCGCAGACCAGCAGCCAGTCCAGCAACCGGTCCAGGACCACCTGCTGGCCCGGAGTGTCGGCGGCGACCTCGGCGGCGAGATGGTCGAGCACGGCGTCCGCCCCGCCGCCGGAGGCCACGCGCAGCACGACGGGCAGCGCGTCCAGCAGCCTGCGGCTGATCTCGCCGCGCACCGGGTAGGCGCCGACGATCAATGTCGTCGCGCCGTCACCGGAGTCGCCGCAACTGTCGTTCCAGCCGAGCCGGTGCCGGGTCCCACCCTGCTCGGGCGTCGCGCAGTGCTCGCCGCACGCGATCGGTTCGGCCCGGGTGCCGACCTCGTCGACGAAGGTGAACGGCTCGGGACCCCGTACGATGACCGTCTCGCCGGCGCGGAGCTGTTCGGGCGGGCGGTGCTCCGGCACGATCCAGCCCGCCCCGCCGAGAACGGTGCACAACGTGAGCGGAGCGCCGTCCACGAAGTGCAGCGCCCAGGGCGGCGAAAGGGCCGAACTGCCGAACAACGAGCCCTGGGCCCGCATCCCGCGGAAGAGGTCACTGAAGGCGTCCACCTCACCGAGGTTAGACGATGACACATGCGATCCGGCTTCTTACCCATGGATTCGTCCGAGCGGACGCCGTTGAATCGTTGTCATGAGCAACGACACCACCCTCGTTCTCGGCGCCACCGGCAAGACCGGCCGGCGGGTCGCCGCCCGGTTGCGGCTCCACGGCACGCAGGTGCGCACCGCCTCACGATCCAGCGCGACGCGCTTCGACTGGTCCGACCCCGGCGGCTGGGGTCCGGCCCTGCAGGACGTCACCGCCGCGTACGTGGTGCCTCCGCCCGTGCCCGGACCGGTGCACGAGTTCGTGGCGCGGGCCGTGGCCGCCGGCGTACGGCGCCTGGTCCTGTTGTCCGGGCGCGGCGCCGACACCTGGGGCGAGTCCACGTTCGGGCTGGACATGCGCTCGGCCGAGGACGCCGTACGCGGCTCGGCGCTGGAATGGACGATCCTGCGGGCGTCGAACTTCGACCAGAACTTCGACGAGGACCTCTTCCACGCCCCGCTGGTCGCCGGCGAGCTGGCACTTCCGGCCGGTGCGGTCCCCGAGCCGTTCATCGACGTGGAGGACGTCGCCGACGCCGCGGCCGCGGTGCTGGCCCAGCCCGGCCGGCACGCCGGCCGGACCTACGAGCTGACCGGGCCGCGCGCGCTGACCTTCGCCGAGGCGGCCGAGCTGATCTCCCGGGCGTCCGGGCTGCCCATCACCTACAAGCAGGTCTCCCCCGCGGAGTACACCGCGGCGCTGGTCGAGGAGGGCTGGGGCGTGGACGACGCCCGCCACGTCGCCGAGATGTTCGTCCTGATGGAACGCGGGCAGTTGGCTGAACCGACGGACGACGTCGCCGCCGTGCTGGGGCGCGCTCCCCGGACCTTCGAGGACTACGTCGTACGGGCCGCGGCATCGGGAGCCTGGCGGCCCTGACCCCTCCACCATCACGATTCAGAAAGGCCCGCCATGAGCACCGCCACCAGCCGGCTGACCGCCGAAGACCTCGAACTTCTCGTACGCCCCCTGCACGGGTTCCTGACCGTGGCCGGGGGAACGCAGCCGCCACAACCCCGGCCCGTGTGGTTCGAGGCCACAGAGGAGGGGACGATCCAGCTCTTCACGGAGCCGGACTCCCTGAAGGTACGGCGCCTGCGCCGCGACCCCCGGGCCTCGATCGTCGTCGCGGCCCCGGTGGGTGAGCGCGAGCGCTGGGTGTCCGTGGCCGGCCGCGCCACGGTGGAGGCCGAAGGGGCGCGCGACCTCGGTGCCCGCCTCGCCGCCCGCTACTGGGACCTCGACGACCCGACCCGGGCCGACGATCTCGCCGTGATGCTGTCCGGCGACCTTGTCCGCATCGTCATCCACCCGGAGACCGTGCACCGCTACCCGCACTGACCGTGCCGCCGCGTGCCCTCCCGTTCGGGATGTCAGCCGACCAGCAGCGTGGCGATGGCCGGGCCGAAGGCGGCGCCGAGCAGGTAGAGCAGGTTGAACAGGCCCATGGCCGTGGACCGCTCCCCATCGGACACGGCCGCGGCGGCCCGGGTCGCGAAAGCCCCCTGCCCGGAGGCCGCCGCGAGTGACGCCAGCGCCTGGGCGGCGAGGAGCAGAGCCCAGGCGCCGCTCACGGCGGCCAGCACCACGCCCGTCGCGCTCAGCGCGGCGAACACCACGACAGGAACCATCAGTCCGCTGCGGGCCGTGACCATGATCATCAGGTAGGACGCGAGGCCGCCGAACAGCAGCGGCCAGGTGATGGCCAGCCCCACCTGCCCGCTGCTCCAGCCCGCGTTCTGGACGAACAGCGGCGGCAGCGCGTACATCATCCCGAAGTTGACGACCGCCAGCAGGAACGCCAGCCCGGCCGCGACCAGGAACGTCGGAGTTCGCACGACCTCGACCGGCACGAACCCGTCCGGCCGGGCGCGCAGGCGCAGCGCGAGCAGCACCCCGGCGGCCACCGCCGCGCCGCCCGCGGGCAACCACGCGTGCGGCACGAACACCAGCGCCGTGACCAGAGCGGTCAGCAGCACGGCCCCGGCCAGGTCGAACGTCGTACCGGACAGCGGCGTGACCGGCCGCCGGCGCAACACGAGCGGCACGGCGATCACGCTGAGCGCCGGGAGCGCCAGCGTAGCCCTCCAGCCGAGCGTGCCCGCGACCACGTCACCGGCGAGCGGGGAGGCCGCCCCCACTGTCGCCAGCGACGCCGCGACCAGCCCCATCGTGCGCGGCGAGCCGGCGATGCTCATCGCGATGGTGGTGAGGCCGGCGGTGCCCAGTCCCTGCAGCGCGCTACCGGCCACGAGGAACGGCAGCGCCGGGGCCACCACCACCAGCGCCGCGCCCAGCAGCACGAGCGCGGCGCCCGCGAGCAGCGCCGTACGAGCGCCCCGGCGGCGCTGCAGGCCGGCCATCAGCGGGGTCCCCACCGCGATCGCCCACCCGAAGGCGGTGACGATCCAGGTCACCGCGCCGATCGTGACACCCAGGTCGTACGCCGTGTCGGCCAGGATCAGGCTGGGCCCGGCGATCCCGAAGGACAACGGGCCGGCCATCATCGCCAGCCACGCTCCAGGAATCCCGCGGGCCGGGTGCGAGGCGGCGGGACGGAGGTCGCCGGTCGCCGGGTGCGCGCTCATGGGGCGACCGACGCGGTGAGCGCCGGGTAGTCCGTGTACCCGCGGTGGTCGCCGCCGTAGAAGGTGGCGGGGTCGGCCTCGTTGTACGGTCCGCCGGCGGCGACACGTACGTGCAGGTCGGGGTTGGCCAGCCAGAGCCTGCCGAACGAGATCGCGTCGGCGAGCCCGGAGCGCAGCGCATCCGTCCCGTCCTCGACGGTCGCGGCCCCGTCACCGTCTCTGGGATGGGGGTTGAGCACGAGCGTCCCCGGCCACTCGGCGCGTAGCAGCTTGGTGATGTCGCGCGTGTCGTTCTCCGAGACGTGCAGGTAGGCCAGACCATAGGGAGCCAGCGCGCGGGCCAGCTCGGTGTAGAGCACGTCGGAGTCGCTCTCGTCCATGCCGTTGTAGGTGATGCCGGGCGAGACGCGGATCCCGGTGCGGGCCGGGCCGATGGCGTCGCTCACCGCGCGTACGACCTCCTCGGCGAACCTGATGCGGCGCTCCACAGATCCGCCGTAGGCGTCGGTACGCCGGTTGGTGTTGTCCGACAGGAACTGGTGGATGAGGTATCCGCTCGCCCCGTGCAGCTCGACCCCGTCGAACCCGGCGGCCATCGCGTACCTGGCCGAGGCCGCGAACTCCTCGATGGCGCGGGCGATGTCCTCCATGGTCATCTCTCGCGGGGTGGGCAGGTCGAGCAGCCCGCCGGGGGTGTAGAGCCGCTCACCGGAGGGGACCGGCGACGGCGCCAGCGGCAGCTCGCCTCCCGGGTACAGGTAGGGGTGCCCGATCCGCCCCGCGTTCATGAGCTGCACGAAGATCCGCCCACCACGCCGGTGCACCTCGTCGGTGACCCGCCGCCAGGCCTCAGCCTGCTCCGGCGTGTGCAGGCCCGGCGTGTCGATGTACCCCTGTCCGAGCACGCAGGGCTGCGTGCCCTCGGTGATGATCAGTCCGGCGCCGGCGCGCTGGCCGTAGTATTCCGCGGTCAGCTCGTCCACCAGGCCGTCGCGGAAGGCGCGGCTGCGGGTCATCGGGGCCATGAGAAGGCGGTTGGACAGGTCCAGCCGGCCTACGGTCACAGGTTGCAGCAGTTCGTTCATGCCTCGACGGTAGGAACGAGCGCTTACGGGCCGAATCGGTAAGGTTACCGTGATTACGTACGGGTGGTCGGCGTACGTACGTACGGATCGGGGGCGCTTGGTGCTGTACGGCAGGGCGGTCGAGCAGGCCTCCATCCAGGCCCTCGTCGATGCCGCGCGCGCCGGACGCAGCGGTGGCCACGTGTTGCGCGGAGAGCCCGGGATCGGCAAATCCGCGCTCCTGGACTGGGCCGCCGGCTACGCGCAGCGAGCGGGCCTGCGGACGTTGCGGGTCACCGGCATCGAGGCCGAGGCCGACCTGGCCTTCGCCGGCCTGGTGCAGTTCCTGTGGCCCATGCAGGACCGGATCGGCACGTTGCCCGGCCCTCAGGCCGACGCGCTGCGCGCGGTTCTCGCGCTGGACGACGGACGGCAGGGAGCACCGGACCGGTTCCTGTCCGGGCTGGCCGTGCTGACCCTCCTCGCGGAGGTGGCCGAGGAGGGCCCGCTGCTCTGCCTGGTGGACGACGCGCAGTGGCTCGACCAGGCCAGCGCCGACGCGCTGCGCTTCGCCGCCCGCCGCCTCAGCGCCGAGGGTGTGGCGATCCTGTTCGCCGCGCGGGAGGATGGCTTCACCGCGACCGGGCTGCCCGAGACGCCACTCTCGCGCCTGTCCCCGGCGGACGCGGCATCGTTGCTGGCGGACCGGGGGCTCACACCGGCCGTACGGGAGCAGGTGATCGAGGAGTCGGCGGGCAACCCGCTGGCGTTGATGGAGTTCTCGGCGGCCCAGCGGCCCTACCACTCCGCGGCCGGGCCGATGCCCGTGCCGGACCGGGTGCTGGCCGCGTACCGGTCGCGGATCGCCGTCCTCCCGGACAGGACCCGCCTGATGATGCTGACGGCCGCCGCCGAGGCGCGCGGGCATCTGCCCACCCTGCTGAGCGCGGCCGAGACGTTGGGCGTCGGCCTGGACGACCTGGCGGAGGCCGAGCAGGCCGGGCTGGTCGACGTCACCGCCGCGGTCGTGACGTTCCGGCATCCGCTGATCAGCACCGCCGCATACCAGGGAGCGCCGCTGGCGCAGCGGATCCTCGTACACGAGGCACTGGCGCGCGCGGCCACCGACGACGACTGCCGGGCCCGGCATCTCGCCGCCGCCACGACGTCCCCGGACGAGAAGGTCGCCGAAGAGATCACTCGCGCGGCTGAGCGCGCCCGCGGCCGCACCGCGTACGCCGCCGCGGCCGGCCTGTACGAGCAGGCCGCGCAGCTCACCCCGGAACCGCGAGTACGGGCGGCCCGGCTGGGCGAGGCGGCCTGGCTGGCGCTGTCCGCGGGACACGCCCCCCAGGCCGCGGACCTGGTCGGACAGGCCGAGTGGCTGGTCGCCGGCCCGAAGTCACCGGCGGTGCTGGCACCGGTACGGGCGGCGGTGGAGTTCGAGCTGGGCGAACGGCGGCTGGCGGCCCGGGTGCTGGTCGAACGTTCGTCGGACGCCGGCCCGGAGCAGGCCGCGCTGATGTTGCGCGCCGGCGCCGGTTACGGGTGGTTCTGCGGCGACCGGCAGGCCATTCTCGACGCGGCCGAGCGGCTGTGCGCGCTGGGGCGGCACGACCCGATGGTGTCCGGGATGGCGGCTCTCGTGCGGGAGGACTACGCACAGGGGTTGCCGTTGCTCGCGGAGTTCGTGGCCGGCGCGCGGCAGGCGGCGCCGGACGCGTGGCGAGCGGCGCGGGACCTCCCTTCGGGCGCGCACCGGTGGCGGCCCGATGACGAGGTCCTGACGATGGCCTGGGGCGCGTTCTGCGCGATGATCATCGGCGCGGACGCCGCCGCCACGGAGCTGGCACAGGCCGAGGTGGCCCGCTGCCGCCGGCACGGCCTCGTCGGCGCGCTGCCGCAGGTGCTCCAGGACCTCGCCGGGGTGCAGGTGCAGGAGGGCCGGCACCGCGAGGCCGAGGCGTCCGTCGCCGAAGCCGTCCAGCTGGTCCGCGACATCGGGCTGGAGCACCGCGTACCGAGGCTCAACTCCGTGCTGGCGCGGGTCGCCGCCATCGAGGGCGACGAGGAGCGCTGCCTCCGGCTGGCCGGGGACGAGCCCAACACCGGCGGCATGGCGGGCACCACCGCGCTGAGCCTGCTCGACCTCGGGCTGGGCCGCCATGCCGCGGCGCTCGACCGTCTGGAGGCGGCCGCCCGCGGCCCGCTGCGGCACGCCTCCGGCCTGATCAGCGCCGGCGCCGACCAGGTGGAGGCGGCCGTCCGGCTCGGCGAGCCCGAACGGGCGGCCGAGCCCCTGCGCCGCCTGGAAGCATGGGCGCTCGCCGGAGAACAGCGGTGGGCACAGGCGGTGAGCGCCCGCTGCCGGGCCCTGGTCACCGACGACGAGGCCCACTACCTGCGCGCGCTCGAGGCACACGAGGAAGCGGGCCGGCCGTTCGAACAGGCACGCACCCGGCTGCTCTACGGCGAATGGCTGCGAAGGGCCAAGCGGCGCAGCGACGCCCGGGCGCCGCTGCGCTCGGCTCTGACCGTCTTCGAACGGCTGCACGCCACGCCGTGGGCCGAACGGGCGCGGGCGGAACTGCACGCGACCGGGGAGACTCTGACGCGAGCCGAGCCCACGGCCGCCAACCCCGTGGAGCGGCTCACCTCACAAGAGCACCAGGTCGTCCGCCTGGCAGCCGACGGCGACACCAGCCGGGAGATAGCCGCACAGCTCTTCCTCAGCCCGCGCACGGTCGAGCACCATCTCTACCGCGCCTTCCGCAAGCTCGGCGTCCGCTCCCGGCGTGAGCTGAGCCGCATCGACCTCTCCTGACGGTCTGAGCACATCCGGACGACATAGGCGATCCGGCTTTCACTGCGGCGCGAATGTGCTCGCGAGCCGCGCAGTCCGGGCGGCCAACTCGGCGATAGTGATGCGGTCGAAGTCGCGTACGGCGCTTCGGACGTGAACATGCGTGGTCCCGACCAGCTCCGGCGGGATGCCGTCCCGCCCGTGCAAGGCACCGTAGACGCTACCGACCGTCGCGGCATTGGAGTCGGTGTCACGACCGCCCGAGATGGTGATGCCGATCGCGTCCATGAAGTGCCCACCCCACAGCAGGCCGATCGAGATGAGCGCCGCGTTGTTGACCGTGTGCACCCAGGGGTAGTCGCCCAGTGCCTCGTCCACCCAGTCAAGCGCCTCCTCTCGCCCGGCACCCTGCTCACGCAGCGAGAGCACATGAGCGAGGGCGGAATGGAGCCTGGACCGGGGCGGCACCACAGACAGCGCGTGGCGAAAAGCCTGCTGAACGCTGTCGACGGCGAGCGCCGCGGCAACGAGCGCGGCCGCCCACATCTCGCCGTACTTGCCGTTGGCCGTGTGGCTCAGCCGGGCGTCCACGAGCGCCAGGCGAGCCGCGCCCGCGGGATCGCCTGGCGAGACGTAGCCGAAGGCGTCGCCCCGGATGAGCGCCCCGATCCACTCCCGGTACGGATTGTCGGTGGTCGCGGTGGCGGGCGGGCGCAGACCACCGATCAGGTTGCGGTACGCCGCCCGCTCGGCGGTGTAGGTCTGGGTGAACGGCACCCTGTCCAGCCACGTGGCCGCGACCTGCTCCGTGGTGAAGCCGACTCCGTGTGTCTCCAGGACGTGCAGGGCCAGAATCGTCCAGTCGATGTCGTCGTCGCGGGGCACGTCGACGAAGCGACCGGCCGTCGCGACCGGCGCGGACGGATGCAACGCGCCGACTCCTTCGGGCAACGGGTTCAGCAGGGGGAGGTACCCGGTCTGCGGCCACTGCCCCGCGGCGCGAAGGTAGGTCGCGATCTCGGCGCGGGTCAGGCCTTCCACCGGCTTGCCGAGCGTGTTGCCCACCGCGCGGCCCAGCCAGGCACCGTGGATCCGGCCCGGCAGTAGCTCTCGGTCGGCTTCGACCGGCGATACTGTGGCGGCCTGCTCCAGCAGCACGCGGTCGTCTTCCGGCTCCTCGAAGTCCCAGCCGGGGTCCCGTTCGAGCTCCGCCAACCGCGTCCGCACCTCGGCCAGCCCGGCGAGGTCGCCCTCGGTCGCCGCTTCGCGGGCAGCGGCCCCCAGGCCACCGACCTGGTACCCGCTGAGGGCAAGCTGCTCGGCCTCGTCGGGGACGAGGTCGCGCGGGTCAAGTACGTCGTGCACGTTGCGTCCTAGCTCGAAGGAATGGGGAGGGGTCGGGTCAGCCCTTGATGGCCCCGGACAGGAAGCCCTGGGTGACCTGCTTCTGCATCGCGACGAAGAGCACTACGACGGGCAAAATGGTGATCAGCGTGCCCGCCGCCAGCGGCCCGATGTCGATGGAGCGCCCCCCGAGGAAGAGGTACAGGCCCGTCGTCAGCGGCCGGTACTCACCGCTGGGGATGTACAGCAGCGGCACCAAAAAGTTGTTCCAGTTCTGCAGGAAAGTGAACACGGCGAGTGCGCCGATTCCCGAACTGACCAGAGGGAGAATCACCTTCAGGAAGATCTGCCACTCGGAGGCACCGTCCATGCGCGCGGCCTGGTCCAGCTCGACAGGGAGGTCGGAGAAGAACGCGCGCATGAAGAACGTGCCGAATGACAGGCCCGTGCTGGCCAGCACCAGGTTGACCCCGAGCAGGCTGTCCAGCAGTCCCATGCTGCGGAGCTGGAAGTACAGCGGGATCATGTAAGTGAAGAACGGCACGAGCAGGCCCAGGACCACCAGGTAGAACAGGAGGCTTCGCCCTGGGAACGGCAGTCGCGCGAACGCGTATCCGGCCATCGTCGAGAGCACCACGACGAGAAGCGTGCTCGGCACCGACAGCAGGAAGCTGTTGACCACGTAGCTGCCGAAGTCCCCGACCGTCCAGGCCTTCTCGATGTTCTCGGTGGAGAACGACGAGAACAGACCGAAGGGGTTCACCTTCACGTCGTGGCCGGTCTTCAGCGCCGTGGAGACCGTCAACACCAGGGGGAAGAGCATCAGCGCGGACAGGCCGAGCAGGAGAAGGTGCTTGCCGGTCAGCAGGAGGCGACCGCGCGTGCTGGATCCAGCGGAGTGGTAGCTCATGCGCCCATTCCTTGGAGTGAGAGCTTGCGTTGCAACCGGTTCATCCAGACGGCGAACGGGATGGATATCACCGTGATGACCAGCGCGAGCGTGGTGCCGTAGGAGATCCGGTTGAGCTGGAATGCGCTGCTGTAGGCGTAGGTCCCGAGCACCTCCGTGGCACCGGCCGGACCGCCGCCGGTCATGACGAAGATGATGTCGAAGACGCTGAAACCACCCAGCAGAGTGATGGTGGTGACCATGAGGAACACCGGCATGATCTGCGGAAGAATGATGTGGCGCAGCCGCTGGAAGCCGTTCGCCCCGTCAAGGCGGGCGGCGTCGACGAGGTCGATGTCGACGTTCCGCAACGCCGACAGGAAGATGATGAAGACGAAGCCGACGGTGGCCCAGATCGCGGTGCCGAGTACGGCGTACAGCGCGGTGTCCGGGTCACCGAGCCACCCCTTGGCGAGCGACCCCAGCCCCACCGTCTCGAGGACACGGTTGAGCCAGCCTCGCGAGGGTTCGTAGATCCAGCCCCAGACGACACCGACGGCCACCTGTGGCAGCACGAACGGCAGGAAGAACGCGATCCGGTAGAGCACGCTCGCTCGTCGGACGTTCCATACCAGCACGGCGAGTCCCAGCCCGAACACGATGGGAGAGGACGTTCCGATGACGATCCAGATGACGTTGTTCTTGAACGCGGCCCATACGTCCGGGTCCTGCGCCAGCTCGGTGAAGTTGGACAATCCGATCCATGGCGGGGTGGGGTCGAAGCCATTGAAGTCGACGAAGACGTAGTAGATCGCGCTCGCCATGGGCAGCAGCAGAAAGACTGCCACCATGGCGATCAGCGGAGCCACCATGAAGACACCCAGCCGCGCCTGCGCCCTGCGGGTGACGCGCGGAGTGTCCGCCTTGATGGTTCGCCAGGGCCGGCGACGGGTCGGCGTCCCCCGTTCCGGCGCCGTCGTCGGTGCTGGAGCTGTCGCCTTGGTCGAAGCGCCTGTGTTCACTGCTCTGCCGCTGCCTTGAGACTCGCGGCGACTTCCTCAGCGGTCTGCTGACCGGTGAGGACAGCCTGCACACCGTCGTACATCGCCTCACTGAGAGTGTCGGAGACCATCACGTCGATGTTGTGGCCGAAGTCGCCGCCTGCGCCCACCTTGGCGGTGTCGTCCAGCACCTGGGTCAACAAGGGCGAGACGTTGAGGTCGGCGGTGTCCATGGGCCTCGGGGGGATCGTGTGCAGGTTCTCGACCGTCCAGCGGCCGTGCTCTTCGGACTGGAGGAAGGTGAGGAACTTCTCCGCGGCTTCCTTGTTCGACGCGGTCGCGGAGATCCAGGGCCCGGAGCCCAGGCCACCGGTGAAGATTCCGGGACCATCGGGTGCAGGGAAGGGGATGTACCCGACCTCGAAGTCCGCCTGGTCGTCGATTTCGCCGACCAGCCAGCTGCCGGTAGGGATCATGGCGGCTTCACCGGAGAAGAACATCGCGGTCGAGGTGTCGTAGTCCACCGAGGTGGGTGACTTGGGAAGATACCCCGCCTTGTTGAAGTCCGCCCACAGTTGCAGCGCCGCCGTGACCTCCGGGGAGTCCCAGGACTTCTTGCCGCTGAACAGGGCCTCCATCCCGTCCCCGCCGATCGCGCTCGAAAGGGCCATGCTGAGGAGGTGTCCGCCCTCCCAGGCTTCCTTGTCGCCGACAGCCATCGGCACCTTGCCGGCCACGCGGATCTTCTCCGCGGCCTTCTTGAGGTCATCCAGGTTCTGCGGCTGGGCGAGCCTGAGATCGGCGAAGATCTTCTTGTTGTAGAAGAGACCGATGGTCTCGAGCTCCCCCGGGATCCCGTAGACCTTCCCGTCGTAGGTGACTCGCTCCTTGGCGAAGTCGAAGGTTTTCCAGTCGTACTTCTTGTATGCGGCGGTCAGATCCTGCACCAGACCGGCCTTGACGAGCGCCCCGCCGAAGCTCGGCCCTGAGCCCCAGCTGAACACGTCGGGCCCTTCACCGGAACGGAGCTGGGTCTGCAGGACCGTGCGCATGTTGTCGAAGGGCAGCGTGGTGACCTTCACGTCGATGCCCGACTTCTTCTCGAAGCCAGCGATGGTCTCCTTGAGGGCCTTCAGAGCTTCCGCGTCCTCCGGCTCCTCGATGAGGTACTTGAGCGACTTGGAGTCGTTGTCGTCGGAGGAGGGGGAAACCCCTCCGGTGCACGCGGCCGCCAGAAGGCACGCCGCGGCGGCGGCCAGAATCCTAAGGGGTGGGATGTGCATGCGTGAGCCTCTCGGTAAGCGTGCCCTGTTATGTCACATAGGACGCGATCCGGGCCGACATAATTTCATCGCGAAATTATGGAGTCAAGAGGGCGCTCATCAAACCTCAGGGAAAGCTGGCTTTGATCGCAACTACTGCCGCTCCCCGAGCCCATTCCAGGAAGTCCATCGACCGGATCACCGGATCCAACACGCTGACCTGCTCGTCGGCGTATTCGGCGCGGCCGGCGCGCAGGCTGTCAGGCGCGATCTCGACAAGCCGCACGCCTTCTCCGGACAGGATGATGCGGTCGACTCCGGTCAGCGCGGTGATGGCTGCCGTCGCGCGGCCGACAGCGTGTGCCGCCTCGGCGACGACGCGCGCAGCCGCCGGGTCACCGGCTTCGGCGAGCTCGAGCACCTCGTCGTAGGTGGTGAGCCGCCCGCGCGCGAGGGAGACGGTGTGGGCCATCGCACCAGAGGTCACGAGGGCCGTCATGCAGCCGCGATGGCCGGCGGGGCACAGCGGCCCATGCGGATCGACGGGCAGGTGGCCGATCGGGCTGACTAAGGTCGGGACGAGTTCGTGGTTGATCACGAGCCCGTACCCCACACCGGCACCGACCGTCAGCAAGGCGAAGTCCGGATACGTGCGCCCATAGCCGAACCACTGCTGCGCCATCGTGAGACCCACCACGTCGTTGGCCAGGAACAATGGGGCGTCGACCCGCTCGGCGAGCAACGTACGGAACGGCACCTCGTGCCAGTCCAGGAACGGCGAGTCAGCCACGGTCTCGCCCTTGGCCACCCGGCCACCCACGGTCACGCCGACGCCCCTCACGGGCCGGCCGGCTTTCTCCTCCATCCGGGAGACGACGCCGGCGACGGAGGACACGACGTCCGGCACGTTCAGCGACGGCTCGGGCAACGTCTCGCTGGCCAGCACCTCGGCCCGGAGGTTCGTGAGCACCGCGTAGATCGACTCCCTGGTGAGCTTCACGCCGACGTACCGGTGGTCGTCAGCGACGACATCGAGGAGGACCGACGACCGCCCGCGACCGGTCGTGCGCACGGACTCGGACTCCACCAGGACACCCGCCTCGAGCAGCGGCCGCACAAGGCGGGTCAGCGTCGGCGCCGACAGACCGGTCTTCTTCGCGAGCTGGGCCCGGGATTGGGCACCGTGCACGAGAACGTCGATGGCGACCGCCTTCGACGCGGCAGGCAGGTCCGGGCGCATTGATCCTCCTGATCCGAGGCCTGGTCCGACCGCCCCGGAACAGGGGGTCGTCCACCGGCGATCCGTGTGGCATGCTGTCCATTTATAGTTTCGCAGTGAAATTATAACTGGAGCGCACATGAGTATGTCGACGGCCGGGTCCGTCCGGGTTCACACGCTGACCGCCGCGGCCACGTCCCTCGTGGTCGACGTCAGCTCGGGCGTGCCGCGGGTTCTGCACTGGGGGGCGCGGCTGGACGACAACCCCGCCCACGAACGGTTCCTCGCCACCCTGAGCGAGGCGCAGTTCGGAGCGGACGGACTGCTCGGGCAGCACCGGCACCCCGCCGTGCTGCCCGAGCAGTCGGCCGGCTGGATGGGCACCCCTGGCCTGGAGGGACATCGGAACGGGACCGCCTTCAGCACGCAGTTCGTCGCCACGGGACACGAGCTGTCCGGCCGGCCGGACCAAGGTCAGGTGCTCGTGAGCCGGGCGGTCGACGAGGCCGTACAACTCGCCCTGACGACGACCATCGAGTTGTCCGCCGAAGGAGTCGCGCGCCTGCGGGCGGCCTTGACCAACACCGCGGAGAGCGGGACCTTCACGGTTGATGCCATGCGCCTGGTGCTCCCGGTCCCTGCTGAGGCGCAGGAGATTCTCGACTTCACCGGGCGCCACCTGCGAGAGCGCTCCCCTCAGCGGCATCCCTTCCACGCCGGCACACACGTACGCGAGGGCCGCCGCGGCCGCACGGGCTCCGACGCGAGCTTCCTGCTCGTGGCGGGAACGACCGACTTCGGCTTCCGGCGTGGAGAAGTGTGGGCCGTTCACACCGCCTGGAGCGGCAACCACGTCACGTTCGCGGAGCTCGGCCTCAACGGGCTACGCCTTCTCGGCGGCGGCGAGGTCCTCCTTCCCGGTGAGGTGACCCTCGAGCCTGGCAACACCTACACGACACCCTGGCTGTACGCCGTCCACGGCAACGGGCTCGATGCGGTCGCCGCCGCCTTCCACCAGCATCTCCGGGCGCGGGCCACCCATCCGGCCTCGCCGAGGCCCGTCGTCCTCAACACCTGGGAAGCGGTCTACTTCGACCACGATGTGGACACTCTGATCGAACTGGCGACGCTTGGCAGCAAGGTGGGAGCCGAACGCTTCGTCCTCGACGACGGCTGGTTCCTCGGCCGCCGTGATGACCGGAAGGGGCTCGGTGACTGGCAGGTCGATCCCGCCATCTGGCCGAAGGGCCTCCACTCCCTGGCCGAGGCCGTCCGGAGCCTGGGCATGCAGTTCGGGCTCTGGTTCGAGCCGGAGATGGTCAACGATGACTCGGAGCTCGCCCGCGCGCATCCCGAGTGGATCCTGGCACCGGGCGACGGACGCCTCCCCCTCACGGGCCGCCACCAGCACGTGCTCAACCTCGCCATTCCGGACGCCTTCGACCACGTGCTCGAGTCGATCAGCGCGCTCATCGCTGAGTACCGGATCGACTACATCAAGTGGGACCACAACCGCGACCTGGTCGAAGCCGGCGACCGCCGTACCGGCGAGGCGAAGGTGCACGCACAGACTCTGGCGGCGTACGCCCTGATGGACGAGCTGCGCCGTCGGCATCCCGGGCTCGAGATCGAGTCCTGCTCCTCCGGCGGAGGCCGGGTCGACCTCGAGGTGCTCCAGCGCACCGACCGGGTGTGGGCGAGCGACTGCATCGACCCGCTGGAACGGCAGCGAATCCAGCGATGGACCGGTCTCCTGCTGCCGACCGAGATGGTCGGCAGCCACGTCGGCGCCCCGACCGCCCACACGACCGACCGCACGCACTCCCTGGCCTTCCGGGCGGCCACGGCCCTGTTCGGCCACTTCGGCATCGAGTGGGACCTGCGCAACGCCTCTCCCGAGGAGTTGGAGGAGCTCGGCGAGTGGGTGGCGCTGTACAAGCAGGAGCGCGAGCTGCTGCACAGCGGCACCGCGGTGCACTGCGACTACCCCGACGACGCCTACTGGGCCCATGGTGTGGTGAGCCGGGACCGGACGCGAGCACTCTTCACCTTCGTGGCGCTCGACACGTCCGCGGCCGCGCAGCCGGGCCGGATCAGGCTGCCGGCCCTGGACCCGGACTTGTCCTACCGCGTCGAGTCCGTGCCGCTCTCGGCCGGCGCCCTCGTGCGCACCCGCAGCGGGCAACCCTCCTGGTGGCTCGACCGTCCCGTCATCTCCGGCAGGGCGCTGGAGGCCGTCGGGCTGCAGGGACCCATGCTGTACCCCGAACAGGCGCTCGTCTTCCGCCTGGCCGCCGATCAACCCACACTGAAGAGGAGCTGAAAGCCCGTGGGACACCTTGTACGTTTCTCCTCGCCAGGCACGGTCGACGTGATCGAGGTCGAGGACCCGTCACCGGGTCCCGGGGAGGTCCTGCTGGAGACGGCGTACTCCGGGATCTCCGCCGGCACCGAGCTGACGGCCTACCGGGGCACGAACCCCTACCTGGCGAGTGAGTGGGACCCGGCCCGCAAGCTGTTCGTCCCGGGCAGCTCGACCATGTCCTACCCGATCGACGCCTGGGGTTACGAAGAAGTCGGCCGGGTGGCCGCGGTCGGATCCGCAACCGACGAGGACCTGGTCGGCAGGCTGGTCTGGGGATCGTGGGGACACCGGTCGACGGTCGTGCGCCCGGTCGAGTACGCCAGGGAGAGGCTCCTGCCCGGCGTCGAGCCGATGATGGGCGTCTTCGGGCGGATCGGCGCGATCGCCTTCAACGCGATCCTCGACGCCGACATCCACCTCGGCGAGTCGGTGGTCGTTTTCGGAGCCGGCGTACCCGGCCAGATCGTCGCCCAGCTGGCCCGCCTCAACGGCGCGCGGGTCACGGTCGTCGACCCGGTTCCGACGCGGCGCGCCCTCGCCGAGCGGCTCGGCGCCGACAAGACGCTGGACCCGACCAGTGACGACGTCGCCGCCGCGGTTCGCGCCGCCACCGACAACCGGGGAGCGGACGTCGTGATAGAGATGAGTGGCGCGTACCAGGCGCTCCAGGAAGCCGTCCGCACCGTCGGCTACAACTCCCGCGTGGTCGCCAGCGGGTTCTTCCAGGGTCCGGCGACTCCCCTGAAACTGGGTGAGGAGTTCCACCACAACCGGGTCGCCATCATCTGCTCGCAGATCTCGGGGGTGGCGGCGCACCTCCAGCACCGCTGGAGCGACCTGCGCATGTCGCGCACGGTCCTGTCGCTGGCGCATGACGGCAAGCTCGCCCTGGACGACCTCGTCACCCACGTCTTCCCCGCCAAGAGGGCGTCGGACGCCTTCGACATGCTGGACAAGACGCCTCAGGACGCCCTTCAGGTCGTCCTCGACTACAGAGAGACCGCATGACTGACGTACGACCTTCTCCCATGTCCAAGGGCGAGGTGGGCTGGGGCATCCTCGCGACCGGGGGCATCGCCAACGCCTTCACCCGCGACCTTGTCGCGCACGGCCACCGCGTCGCCGCGGTCGGGTCGCGGTCGGTGGACAACGCGCGTGCCTTCGCCGAGAAGTGGGGCATCGAGCACGCTCACGGTTCGTACGACGAGCTCGTGGCCGACCCTGACGTCGACATCGTCTACGTGGCGACCCCGCACAACTTCCACGCCGCCAACGCGACGGCCGCCCTCGAGAATGGCAAGCATGTGCTGGTCGAGAAGGCGTTCACCGTCAACGCCGCCGAAGCTCGCGCCGTGTTCGAGCTCGGTCGCAGCAAAGGGCTCCTCGTCATGGAGGCCATGTGGACGCGCTTCCTCCCCCATATGGCGTACGTGAGGTCGGTCATCGAACGCGGCCTCGTGGGCGAGGTCCGTTCGCTGCACGCGGACCACACGCAGCGGCTCCCGTCAGACCCCGCCCACCGGCTCAACAACCTCGACCTCGCCGGCGGCTGCCTGCTGGACGTCGGCGTCTACCCGGTGTCCTTCGCCCACGACATCCTCGGCGATCCTCTGGAGGTCACCGGGCGCGGCACCCTGAGGGACACCGGCGTCGATGTCTGTGTGGCGACGGTCATGCGTCACCAGAACGATGCCGTCTCGACGACGTACTCCTCCATGGAGACCAGAGGCCCCAACACCGCCGTGGTGCTCGGGACCGAGGGCCGGATCGAGATCGGCTCGGTCTGGTACTTCCCTGCGGCGGTCACCGTGAAGAACGCGGCGGGGCAGGAGCTGGAACGGTTCGACGAGCCGGTGACCGGCAGAGGCATGCAGTACCAGGCCGCGGAAGCCGAGCGACTGATCGCTGAGGGCGAGGTGGAGAGTCCGCTGATGACCCACGAGCAGTCGGTCGCGGTGATGGCCACGATGGACGCCATACGCGAGCAAATCGGGGTGCGCTACCCCGGCGAATAGCGCCAGGTAGCCGTGGAGTGCTTCCCCCCGGTCGCGTGGGCTGCCGGCCACGGGCCGGCCGCCCACGCGACCGGGCGAAGACCTCCGCGTAGCGCACGGCGATGTCCGGCGCGTCTCCGCGCAACACCTCTCCCCAGGGCGGAACTCCTCCGCGTGCACGGCCAGGGCACCGACACCGACGACCGGCGTGAGCGGGCGGCGCACGGAAACCCGTTCCCGGCCAGCCGGGCCTGCGCTGTCACACATGACCCCGCCCGGCCGTCGTCGCCGCGGGCCTTGACCACGACGTCTTCACCGCCGGCCAGCCGGAGACCGAACACCGTCGACATCGACTGTTGGCGGAACAGCACCTCGGCGGGCTGGTCACCGAGATGGTCCAGACACCACGCCGGCAGCCGGTCCTGCAGATCGTCGAGCGGCACAGTGAATCATCGGCCTTCCCGTGGCCCTTCATGGCGTGGGCCGGTCAGTTCGGGGTGTCGGCGAGCTGGGCGACCAGGAAGTCGAGGCGCTCCTCCTGACCGTCCGGAGGGATCCGGCCGCTGTCCGCCAGGACGGCCATGCCGTGCAACGCGCTCCAGATGACCTCGGCGAACAGTTCGCGTCGCGCGTTGTCCGGACGGAAGCAGGCGACGAATTCGCCGAAGGCGGCGCGCAGCGGGGGCGGCGTCTCGGCGTGCGCGAACTTCACGTCGGTCGGCATGACGAACATGGCCTGGTAGAGGGCGGGCCGCTCGGTGGCGAACTCCAGGTAGGCGCGGCAGACGGCGTGCAGGGCCTGCCGCGGCTCGGGGCCGGCCGACCGGGCCCGGCGCAGGTGGGCGGCGAGCTCGCCGAAGGCGTCGATCGCGACGGCGCGCACGATGGCGTCCTTGCCGCTGAAGTGGCTGTAGAGCACCGGCTGGCTGTACTCGACACGCTCAGCGAGCCTTCGCGTGGTCACCGCCTCCCAGCCTTCGGCCTCGGCGAGTTC
The DNA here is from genome assembly GCF_039880665.1 of Nonomuraea sp. B5E05. Classification (NCBI taxonomy): domain Bacteria; kingdom Bacillati; phylum Actinomycetota; class Actinomycetes; order Streptosporangiales; family Streptosporangiaceae; genus Nonomuraea; species Nonomuraea sp. B5E05. The sequence goes on along the minus strand of NZ_JBDPMJ010000028.1, from coordinate 5,775 downwards.
GCGGGCGGCTGTGATGATCAGCTGATGGCGTTGGGCGCGCTCACGTTCACGGCGCTCTCTGATGACGGACACGACGCAACTCTAGCAACGCTAGCTATCCTGCCAAAGGTACATCGATCACCACAACCCCTAGCGCCGGACCGGTGAGGAATCGTGATCTATAGCGCGCTTCATCGGGCTCGACGAAGCGCTGCAATTGAGGGATGAAGCGCAGCCACCCCCGAGTCCCGGCCCGGGAGATCATCGCTGCGGCGGCAGCGGCCAAAGCCCGCCGCGCCACCCGCGCCGCAGCACGTGCCGCCGAGCCTGAGCAGACGCCGCCGCCGGCAGAGGCCGAGGCGCCACAAGCGCCTCCACGGAGGCGCCTCTGGCTTCTTCCGGTTGCGGCCCTGATCGTGGCCGGCGCCGTAGCGGCCGCGACCCAATCCCTCCCGGACTGGGCCCGATGGACGCTCGCCGGAGTCGCCCTGGCCGGAGCGTCCTGCCTGGTCATCGCCTTCCTGCTCGGCCCGGCAGCCCACCGCCTGGCCGGTGAGCGCGCCGTCCTCACCGCTGCCGAGCGGCGGGAGATGACCGCGAGCGAGCGAGTCGAAGCGGTCAATGCCGCCAGGCACACCCTCATCCAGGCCGCGACCGGGCTGGTCGTGATCGGCGGCGTCGTGTTCACCGCACAAGGCCTGTCGTATACCGCGCAGACCCTCGACACCACGCGCCAGGCACAGTTCACCGACCGTTACACGAAAGCCGTCGACCAACTCGGCTCCAACAAGCTCGATGTACGGCTCGGGGGCGTCTACGCCCTCGAGCGCGTCGCCAGGGATTCGCCCCGCGACCATCAGAATGTCTACGACGTCCTGACGGCGTTCGTCCGCGAACACGACCCCGCACGTACGGCGAAGCTCCCTGCGAGACCGGCCACTGACATCCAGGCCGCGCTGACCGCAGTCGGCCGCCGGGAGGTCCGGCTGGATGCCGGCGCCGTCAACCTGATGGAGATCCGCATGTCCGGTGCAAAACTGGCCGGCGCGAACCTGAGCGACGGCGACCTGAACAACGCGACCCTGACCAACGCGGACCTGCTGAAGGCGAACCTGACCCAGACCAACCTGGCCGGAACGAACCTGGCCGGCGCGACCCTGGCCAACGCGAACCTCACCAGAGCGACCCTGACCAACGCGAACCTCGCCGACACAGACCTCACCGCGACGAACATGACCTACGCGAACCTCACCGAGGCGACCCTCACCGACGCGGACCTCACCGAGGCGACGCTGACCGACGCGGGCCTGTTCGAGGCGAAGCTCGCCGAGGCGACCCTGACCGACGCGGACCTGACCAGCGCCAGCCTGCTCGGCGCCGACCTGCGCGGCGCGACCCTGGACGGCGCGGACCTGACCAGCGCCGGTCTGAACGACGCGGACCTGCCCGGCGCGGATCTGAGCGGCGCGAACCTGAGCCTCGCGGGCCTGAGCGGCGCGGATCTGAGCGGCGCGAACTTGCGGAGCGCGAACCTGTTCAGCACCGACCTGCGCGGCGCGGACCTGACCAACGCCGACCTGCTCGGCGCGAACCTACGCGGCACGGACCTGAGCGGCGCGAACCTGACCAACGCCAACCTGACCGGCGCACACCTGACCGGCGCGAACCTGAGCGCGGTCTCCGGCCTGACGGAACAAGACGTACGACGCCAAGCCTTCGTCGATGCGACGACTCGCTTCTGAAGCGGCCGCGAAACATCGTGCACGGCGTCATCGGCACGGTCACGGGGTGAGGACGATACGACCGAACACGGTTCCGTTGTCCATCTGACGATGCGCCTCGGCAGCCTGATCGAGCTTCAACACCACGTGTACGACAGGGTGCAGGCGCCCCTTCGCGGCCGCGTCGAACTGCTCGGAGCGAACGGTGTTGCGCGCGACGACGGGGACCGTATTGAGGCTGCACGTCGCGAACGAGCGTGACTGCTGGAAGGACCGCATGAGGTGCATCCCGAAGTCTGCCGGCGGCATCCCCGCGACGACGCCGACGACGACCATGCGGCCGTTGGGCGCGAGCCGGTCGATGAACGCAGGCAGGTCGTTCCCGCCGACGATGTCGATGATCACGTCGAACGTGCCCGGTCCGTCATGGTCACCTTGCCCCGCACGGTCGAGCACGAGCGTCGCACCCAGTTCCCGAAGCCGTTCCCCGCGTCACCAGCGTTGAAGTGTGCGTGCGCAAGCGCGAAGTGTGCGACGGGGCCCGCGCTGCCGAGCGTTACGGCGTCGACCGACGAGAGCCCGTCGGGGAGGGCGGTGACATCATCGATGTGAGCCGTGGCCTGCTCGGCGTAGCCTCCGCTCGTCCCGGTGAACGCCCATACGCGCCGCCCGAGCCATGACGGATCGATGCCGTCCCCGACCGCGGTGACCACGCCGGCAACCTCGCTGCCCGGAATCAGTCCCTCGGCGAACCCATAGTCACCGAGGGTTCCGCGACGGATCACGGCATCGACCCCGCCGACCCCGATCGCCTCAGCCCTGACCAGGACCTGGCCAACGGCTGGAACCGGATCGGCGACCTCACGTACCGCCATCCCGGACGGGCCACCGAACCGCTCAATCACTACCGCACGCATCAGCGTCTCCCTGTGCTCAGCTACGATCCGGACCGTAGTGGACGCATACGTCCACTTAGCGGAAGTGAACTGTCCGATCTGGCTGCATGTGGTCGCCGGGCCGTCAGTGCCTGTCTAGTCCCCGCAGCACCGGCAGCCCCGTCCCCGAGTCAAGTACGAGGCGGTCGCCGAGCGGCCGGGCGAGCGTGACGGTGGTCGTCGCCGTATGGAGAATCGCCGGGCAAGCCTTGCCAGAGCTGGAGTCCTCCTCGTCCATGTCGACCACCACCAGTTGGTCGGTCTCGTAAGCGCGCGGCCCGTGAACGGTGTCGCAGGCGCCGAACCCGTAGCGGAGAAGCAACTCCTCAGGCTTGCCGGCGACGAGGTCGAACGCCATCACCTCTTCGACGCCTCCCTGTATCCGTTCGGGACGGGCGGTGACGGCCGAGGGGTCTACCGCCACGTGGATCTTCTTCTGCTCGACCCCCTCTACGGTGAACTTCCAGGCGGGCACCTGGATCGTGCCGCGACTGGTCTCCAGCGGGACCTTGCCCAGTTTCACGCCGGTCACCCGAAGCGGGCGGCATCTCCTGGCCGGGCACTCCTCTTCGACGAGGTCGGCCGGCTTGCTGAACCCCGCGTACGCGCTCGCCGCCGAGATGAGCGGCACCCGCGAGACCTCGCCGTCCGGCCATCGCACGTCGGCATCGCCCGGGGGATCGGCAGGCAGCTGGGCGGCCAGCCGCCAGGCGCCGTTGTGCGAGCTTGCGTTCACCCAGGCCGGGATGCGGCCAACGTGGTTCCATCCGTGCGGGTTCAGGACTTCCAGCGCGACGAACCCCCTGCGCCAGGCGTGGTCGTCGGCCGAGCCCTGCCAGCGCTCCGCCACCTCCCGAGCACGCGCCTCGAACCTGTCCGACGAGGCGCCCTGGGACCCGCCGGGCGAGGCCTCATGGTCCCCGCCGCAGGCGGACAGGAGCAGCACCAAGGACAGGCACGCGATCATTCTTCGCACGAGACCTCCTCCGCACAATGATCGGCCAACGCCTCACGCTCCCGCTGGTTTTCCGAGGACCTCCATCGACCCACGGCGAGAGAGGAAGATCATCGCCGTTCCGGTGATCCAGGCCGTGGACGGGCAGGCCCGCCCCAGCGAGGCCAGGCGCCGGGCCATGGTCTCCGCACCGGCCCCGGCGCCCCCGTACGCCCGCGGCGTACCCAGCGCGAAACCCCGCTCGCGCTGACCGCCTGCAGGCTCTCGGGGGCCACGCGACCGTTGTGGTCCGCCTTCTCGGCGTGTGCGCGCAGCACCCGGCCCGTCTCTTCGTCGCTCGTCGAATGGTCGATCATGTACGCACACCCAACCACCGGCCGCGTGCCCGGGCCATACGCGAACGGCCCCGCTTCATACGCCTGTGTGCCAACGGCGTCCACTGCCGTCCCTCCAACCCTGGTCAGTGGCCTGTGCGTCAAGATCCCTGTCCACCGGCGTCCAAGGCTGTTCGAGGTCGTTGTCAGCAACCGCGTTAGCAAGATCACCCAAAAGGGTGCTCTTCGGGGAGCCGATCGCGGCCGGTGCTCACGTCTCTACCACGGGTCGAGTACGCGCGTCATCCAGATCGTGTTGCCGCGTTCGGCGTCCTCGGTGATGCGGTCGCTCCGGTGGAAACCGAGCTTCTCGAGGACACGGAACGAGGGTGCGTTCCACTCCCACACGGTCGCCCAGAGTCGTCGACGTCCTGTTCGAGTCGCGGCTTCCATGACCGCACGGGCGGCTTCTGTCGCGTAACCATGACCGTGAGCTCGTTGAGCCAGCTCGTACGCGATCTCAGGTTCGTCGAAAGATCCCTGACCGACGGTCAATCCGCAGTACCCAATGAACTCACCGGTGTCTCGCACCTCGATCGGCAGCAACCCGAGCCCCGGATCCGCCGCCAGCGGATTGCCGAGGAGCCAGCCGCGGATGTCCTCGACCGTCGGGCGTCCCTCGGCGTCGATCCGCCGTGCCGGCGGCACTCGTGGATCCCGCTCAAGCCATAACCTGCGATACTCCTCGGCATCCGACGGCACCCACCGCCGCAACCGCAGCCGGTCGGTCACCAGCTCCGCCGGTAGATCCTCGTAGGTCCCCACCCGACCAACATAGCCCGGCGCTGGCCAAGGTCGGAAAGCGGCTGCAAGAGACGGACGTAGAGCTGATCAACTGCGTTCGCCTTGCCGATGTCGGTTCACGATCTGTTCGTCACAACTAGGCCTGCACGAGAACGCCAACCGCACCTACCAGATACTGGCCGATTGACCCGGCGGTGCAAGGGCGGTAGCAAGATCACTCGATCGGATGCTCATGTGAGAGCGGATCACGCACCTTGCTGATGTCCTGCCTGCGGCTCGTCGCCTTTCCGGCGAAGGACGTTCATGAACACTTTCTAACCTCGTCGGCGGACACAGCGAGGTCGCCGCTGTTCAGGCTGAGGGAGGGGACCACCCTCGGGGCTCCTATCAGCTGTGGGTTAGTGGCGCCGTGGAAGACTGTGTCGCTCAACTGCAAATGATGAGGGCTCGTGAACTCCCATCCACACAAGTTCCAAGGTTCATTCTGCCCGGCTTCGGGATGAGGCGGCACAGCCAACTGGACCAGGGCAGAGCCGACGTTTGGACGCTCATACCGAGTGTGCGCTGCTACGTATTGGACCAGCCGCAACTCGGCCTCCGCAGGCAGGTCGGAGGCTGCCCCTCCGTCCACCTCGGAATCCCGTTCCGGCTGCGGTATCACCGATGTGACCCACTCTCGGGTCGTGCCGCTGACCTTGCCGGCGAGAGCACGCAGGCGTACCGCGAACCAGGGAGCCAGGCCAGGCCCTCCCTTCCGTACCCAGTCCTCGACCAGCTGTCGGAATGCTTCCTCGCGCCGGCTCGCCCGCATGTCGATCCCGGCCGCCAGCAGATGCGTCGTGAGCCGGAAAGACGTGTATTGCTCGGCTACCGGTTCCAGACCGCGGGGAGTTCACCTGTGGCGATCAGCTCGTCCAGCACCTGCCGTATCGCCCCTGACTGTAGGACGACGTTCTTTCTGAGCACGTAGGGCCTGATGGGCGACATGGATGATGTCCATGATCTTCAGGGCTGGTCTTGGGGTTGGCCTGGTTCGTGCCCGGCGACAACGTGAGCGTCAATCGTTC